>JAEYHP010000160.1 GCA_023409435.1 Bacillota bacterium
CACATAAGCAATACCCTCCTATTATGTAACTTTTCTCATTCTTATATTGGATACAAACCGCAACTTATATTGCCGTTTGCAGTCACCATATTCGATATCGGCGTTTCTTTTTTAAGCCTTAACGCCAAAAGCTATTCCCGCTGGAACTTTACGCGCAGTATCCGCCGCGTATCCTCCCGCACCCGAACCGAATGTGAAACCGTTCCGCCCGGGAAAAAGAGCACGTCCCGCCCTGCGGCGATAAGCGGGAGTTCGCGCGCGGGCGGATCAACCTTTTTGTCGATCAAATACTCCTTCAGCTTCCGCTCGCCCGGGGCATTGAGGGGATAAAATCGGTCTCCCGGCCTCCGTACCCGCACCACGGCGTTGTTTGGAAGCCTGTCCGCATCCATGTAGGCGATAAGCGCGCCTTCGTCGCGCCGAAAATCATCTGCAAACGCCGCGGTGTATACGCCCATGGGAGTATGCGTTGCGCCCGGCCACACGAAATGCGTTTCAAAAGGTTCGGCATCTTTGCCTTTCGGCTTTCCTATTATTATGGCGCCATATCGGACATACGCTTCCGTGCCGTTTGGAAGTTCCATGCGCGCGCCTGTCCTGCCCTGCAAAAGGGCGCAAAGCCTATTGATACCCGCCTGCTGGAGGTTGTAGAGCGCGCCCTCTTTCAAGAGCATCAGCCGGACCGCGCGGGACTGTATGGGCATGGGCAGCGCGGCAATCCTTTTTCTATCATATCCGCCAGCCGGAAGCATAGCCTCCATTAGCCTTTGCTCCGCCTCCGCAGTAAGGTACGCGTCGTCCTCGGACAGCAGCGCCGCCATGCGCGCAAGCCCTTCCGATATGGAAGGGTTGTATCCTTCCCTTAGTAACGGCAGCAACTCAAGCCGGATGCGGTTCCTCAGGCAGCAGGGTTCCAAATTTGTTTCGTCAGTGCGGTAGGAAAGCGCGTTTTCTTCCGCATACGCTGCAAGCTCCCCGCGGGAAACGCCAAGCAGCGGACGGACTATGTCGCCGGATACCGCCTTCATGCCGCAAAGCCCGGCAAGCCCTGTTCCGCGCAGCAGGTGCATCAGCACCGTTTCCGCCTGATCGTCCATATGGTGGGCGGTTACAATCCAGTCTGCCCCGCTTTTTTGTTTTGCCTCGCGCAAAAACGCGTAGCGGGCGTCCCTTGCCGCTTCTTCGAGCGTTTGTCCGCTCTCTGCCCGCAGCTTCGGGACATCCGCCCGGGTTTCGTACAGCGTGACGTTCCAACTTGCGCACAGCGCGCGCACAAACGCGGCGTCGTTTTCCGCCGCGGCGCGTATGCCGTGGTTGACGTGCGCGGCAAATAACTCCTTTACGCTGCCCGCAGCGCGAAGAGCGCACAGGATATGCAAAAGCGCAACCGAATCCATCCCGCCCGAAACGCCAACGAGCAGGCCTTCCTGTTGCATGATGCCGTTTGCCGCAAAGGCGGCTGCAACGCGTGCCGCACAGCCTTCCAGTTCCATATAAAGTTATGATACGCGCTTCACTTGGTTTTGACAAGTCTCGTACGTATTTTAAGCAGGGCGCAGGCGGGACAGGCTATAAGAAATTGCTATATCTATTGAAAAAGAATCAGTAAGTTAGCGCGCGCTAACATTCCCGCAGACGATTTTTTCCCTTATAATTGACAACCATGCATAGGAATGCTACACTTCTGACGTAGAGGTTAGTATTTGCTAACCATTTTATCGGTCACAAGGTTAGAATACGCTAACCAATCCCGGCCGCCGATTGAACGCGGTGTTCCGGGGCAATTTTCAGATAAGGAGTGATCATGATGCCGCTTTCCATGACGCAAACAGGAGAAACCAGCTACATCAAAAAAATCACCGGGAACGACGACGTGCGCCAGCACCTTGCGAGCATGGGCTTCGTGGTAGGCGAATGCGTAAAGGTGGTTTCCCACATTGCGGGCGGAAACATGATACTCAACGTCAAGAATACGCGCATTGCTCTTGATAAGAGTTTGACGAATAGAATTATGGTTTAGGAGGAAGGCAATGAAGACGCTTCGCAACGCACAGCTCGGCGAAACCGTAAAGGTCGTCAAGTTGCACGGGGAAGGCCCCGTAAAACGCAGGATCATGGATATGGGGATCACCAAGGGCGTGGAGATTTTTATACGCAAGGTTGCGCCGCTTGGGGACCCGATAGAGGTCAACGTCCGCAACTATGAGCTTTCCATCCGCAAAGCGGACGCCGAATTGATTGAAGTTGGTTAACCGCAGCCGGACAGGCTGCATATTTTAGGGCCAAAGGTTAGAACCATCTAACCCAAGATTTCTTTAGGAGGGTGGCACATGTCTATTAAGATCGCGCTTGCGGGGAACCCAAACTCGGGCAAGACGACCATGTTCAACGACCTGACGGGCAGCTCGCAGTATGTGGGCAACTGGCCGGGCGTAACGGTCGAAAAAAAGGAAGGCAAACTCAGGGGGCAAAAGGACGTTATTATTCAGGACCTGCCGGGTATCTATTCCCTTTCCCCGTATACGCTCGAGGAAGTGGTTTCCCGCAATTATCTGATTACGGAAAAGCCTGATGCAATCATCAATATCGTGGACAGCTCCAATATTGAGCGCAATTTGTACCTAACGACACAGCTTGTGGAGCTTGGGCTTCCTGTGGTGATTGCTCTCAACATGATCGACGTCGTGCGCAAAAACGGGGACAGTATCGACATCAAGAAATTGAGTTCTGCCCTCGGGTGTGAGATCGTGGAAACTTCCGCGCTCAAGGGCCTGGGCACCAAGGAAGTAGCCGACCGCGCCGTGGTGCTTGCAAACAGCAAGAAGAACGCGGAGCCGCTGCATACGTTCGGCGGCACGTTGGAGCACGCCATCGCGCACATCGAAGACCTCATTCGCAGCCTGGTGGACGCGAAACTTTTGCGCTGGTTCTCCATAAAGCTGTTCGAGCGGGATGAAAAGGTGCACGCACAACTCAATCTGGCTGGCGATGTGGAAGTAAAGCTTGAAAAAATCATTGCCGACTGCGAAGCAGAGCTGGAAGACGACAGCGAAAGCATCATCACCAACGAGCGATATTCCTATATCAGCAAGCTGATGGAGACCTGCGTCAAAAAACGCCGCCCTAGCGGAAACTTGACGGTTTCGGATAAAATCGACCGCATCGTCACCAACCGCATCCTCGCGCTGCCCATATTCGTAGCGGTCATGTTCCTGGTGTACTATGTTTCCATTACCACCGTGGGCACCTGGGGTACGGATTGGGTGAACGACGGCCTGTTCGGCGAGATACTCCCCCCGGCAATCAGCGGCCTGCTCTCCGCCTGGGGTGTTGCGCCCTGGCTCAGTTCCCTGATACTCGATGGCATTATCGGCGGCGTGGGCGCGGTGTTGGGCTTCCTGCCGCAGATGCTTGTGCTGTTCTTCTTCCTTGCTATCTTGGAGGATTGCGGCTACATGGCGCGTATCGCATTCATCATGGACCGTATCTTCCGCAAGTTCGGTCTTTCCGGCAAGTCCTTCATCCCCAACCTCATCGGCACGGGCTGCGGGGTGCGGGGCATCATGGCCTCGCGTACGATTGAAAACGAAAGCGACCGCAGGATGACCATTATCACCACCACGTTCATCCCCTGCGGCGCAAAGCTGCCCATCCTTGCTTTGATCGCGGGCGCGCTGTTTAACAACGCGGGCTGGGGCGCCACCTCGGCATACTTCC
>JAEYHP010000180.1 GCA_023409435.1 Bacillota bacterium
CGCTCATACAGCTCGTATGCAAAGCGGCTGCGGTTTTCCCAGGAACCGCCGTACTTCCACTTGCGGTCGTTGTAGGGGCGGAGTATCTGGGAGCCGAGATAGCCGTGGCAGAGCTTTAAGTCTACGCCGTCCGCACCCGCGTCATACGCGATGCGCGCAGCCAGCACGAACTGGTCCATGATGTGCGCGACATCTTCTTCGGTCATCAGTTCGCCGCCAAAACCGGGCAGCGGCTTCACAGTGACACGGCGGGAGAATGCGGGATTGCTCAGTTCCCCGGAGTGGGTCAGCTGGAACACGAGCAATGTGTTGGGGTTCAATGCCTTCAGATCGCCCACGAATTTTGCAAGCGGCTTTGCGTTCTTGGGCATGATGGAAAGCTGGTTCAGGCGGCTTCGACATTCGTCCGTAACCGTGATGGCCTCCAGCGTGATGACGCCCGCTTCTCCTTTAAATAGGTTGGCATAGCGTTCTACCGTCAGCGCGGAGGGGTTTCCGTTGTCATCCGCGTCCGTGCACTCCATGGCCTGCACAAAAAAGCGGTTGGGGCTGGTGCGGTTGCCAATTTTGATGGGCGAAAGGAGTATGTCTTTGTAATTTTCCTGCATGAAAGTTCCCTTCTTTCTTGTTTTATTGTGTCAAAACCAGACGTAAGAAATTAGAATCGCCTATTTTATTTTAAAATTTGTTATTTTAACGTATCAATATCCAAGGATAATATTCTCCGAGAGGAAGTAAGCGTGAATAACGGCTCTGCGGTTTCCTCAATTATGAGACAAGTGTATCCTATATTTTTGAACGTGTCAATCTCAAAACGCATATTGCCGCGCTGCCGATTTTGTGCTGAAGAATCAGCGGATCGCCGCGTCCAGCCTGTATGCGGCCTCCTCCAGCGCCTGTTCCGCGCTGTATTTCCCAACAACAGTGCCGTGCACGGCTTCGCCGATGATACCTTCCAATATGGCCTCGGATACGCCTTCGCCCTTGCTGTTTTTGGGCATGCTGCGCCGCCTGGCCTGGTTGAACGCCTCAATGGCCTTTAAATACCACGGGCAGAATGTGCCGAATTCGCTGTTTTCATATACCGAACGGTAAGGCACCAGCCGCCCCATTACGGCATTGGGCACCGCCATTTCCTCTGAACTCACCCATTTTAAAAATTCGGCGGCCTCCCGCTGCCTGCCAGACCGCGGGTTCACGCCGATGGACCAGCCGCCCAGCACCGAGCAGCCGTCCGGCAGCAGGTCAAACCCCACGTTGCCTACCACTTTGGAGAGGCTGCGATCGTCAAGCAGCGTGGTATGGTCGCTGTACATTACCATCATGGCGGCGTCGCCTTTGGCGAACAGTTCCACCTGCTCGTCCCACCACATGTCGGGCGAGCCCGGGTGGGCATAGCGGAAACTTTCCTCATAACCTTTGAGCGCTGTGACGCAGGCCCCGCTGCCGATTACGGAAGCGCCGTTTTCAAACAGGCCGCCGCCCTGCGCCCAGGCGCGCGGAAGAAATTCGCACACCGCACCCGAAGAATTCATGGCGCCCAGCGTTGTGCCGTAGAGCGTGGGGGATTCCGGGTTAAACTGCCGCGTAAAAAAGCGCGCCACCCGATTATATGCCTCCCACGTACGGGGAACATCCAGGTCTTCCTTGTACCACTCAAAGTAGAGCCGCTGGAATTTCAACTTTTCAAACAGATCCTTCCGGTAGAACAAAAGCTGCGCCGTATGGCTGAAGGGCAGCGCATAAAGACGGTCCGTGAAATAGCAATGCTCCCGCAGCACGTCCTCTGAGAACATATGCTGCAATGCGCCGTTATCGGGCAGAAGTTCGGTCAGTTCCTGCGCATAGCCGCCCAGCATCAGCTCCTTGTACCACGCAAGGTCAAACGTAAACACATCGTATTCGCCCGGGGGCACGCCGCGCTGGATTTCAGCAAGCATATCGCGATAGGGCCGGAGCGTAAACTCCACGTCGATGCCCGTCCTCTTTTTAAAATCCGAAACCAAGGAAAGCACCGAAGCGCTCGAGGGCGCGTCCTGCAGCAGCACGCGGATGCGTCCGCCGCCCTCAAACCGGCCAAGCGGAGGAAGCGCCGCCCGCTTTTCCGCCTTGCCCCATATGACAATGCGCCTGCCGCCCCTGTCCTCCCCTTCCTTTATGATTTGGTCAAGCAGATCAAACGCGGCCTCGCCCATGGGCGCGTAAGGCAAAAGCACCTCAGCTGCGCTGCCGGCGCCGCTTTTCGTCCAATCCTCCGCCTCAAACGCGATCACTTCCGGCTTTACGTTGCCTTCGGTCACCTCAAGCGCGCGCTGCACGCCGTCCGCCAGCCTGCGGCCGGAAACGTATATCACTTCCGGCGGCTCCGCTACATTCATCAGGCGGATGGCCGCGCGCATGGCGCTTTCCTTGTTGGCGTTCACGGCTTCAACGTAACTGCTCCTGATATCCATTTTCGCTTTATGGAGGGCGTTAAAATAGCTTTCCAGGCATTCGGCCTCAAAGGAAAACTCCTTGGGGCCGGTGACGATGGCGATGCGGCGCTTGCCCCTATTTACCGTCGCTTCTATGCTCTGCCGGATTGCCGCTTTGACGTCCATGCACACAAAATTGAACGCATTACTATTGAGCGCCCGGTGGATAAACACAAGGTTCAGGCCGTTTTGCACGGCTTTTGTGAAAAATTCCGTATTTTCCGGCTGGCAGGTCATCAAAATAACGCCGTCGCTGTTGTACATCAGCGCGCGGTCGAGCGTTTCCCGTTCCACGCCGGGATCGTCTTCGGTCACCTGAAGATAGACGGAATAGCCCTGCGCCGCCGCGCGCCGGTTAATGGCGTCGTACAGCTTGGCGTGCGCGGGTTCCGTAATATTGGAAAGCACCACGTCGATCCGGCCCGTATAGCTGGTTTTAAGATTCCGCGCAAGCGCGTTGGGTTTGTAGCCCAAGGCCTTTACGGCCTCTTCCACTTTGCGAATCTTATCGATGCTGACACACTTTGAACCGTTCAAAACATTGGAGACCGTGCCGTGGGATACGCCCGCGAGCCGGGCCACGTCTTTCATGGTTGCCATTCCTTCACATCCTTCGGGGATAATATATGGCGCATCTACGAAACAAATCAAGCGATTATCCGTTCTTATCGTACCATTATTCCACGCGGCGCGCAAGCCATGCGGTGGAACGATTTTTCTGTGTACGGAAACTTCCCCTTGCGCTTAAGCCACGCATCGTTTACAATTCAATTTATTGGAACGTATCATTTTTGACCATTTTGAAAAATACGATATGAGAGGTGGTTTCCTATGACTCCCACCGAAGCAGCGCGGCTCATAGACATCAGTGCGGTACGCACGCACCATACCCTTTCAGATATAGAGGAAGTCGTATCAGTTGCAAAGGAATACCGCTTTATCAATGTGCATACGCTCCCCTGCTGGACCAGTACGCTCAGCCACTTGCTCCGAACCGACCCGGATATCTTCGTAGGCGCGCCCGTGGGGTTTCCCGGCGGCGCACATACCACGGAAGTAAAGCTTTTGGAGGCGCGCCGCCTGATCGAGGACGGCGTGCGCGAAATGGACATCGTGATGAACGTGGGCAAGTTCAAAAACGGCGAATACTCCTATGTGCTCGATGAATTGCGCGCCATCATCGCCCTTGCGCCTAAAAACGTGCTGACCAAGGTGATTATCGAAATCAACTGCCTGACGGACACCGAACTGGAGCATGCCTGCGCGCTTGTGATGTATTCCGGCGCGGATTTTTTGAAGACAGGCACCGGCTGGGTGCCGGGGGGCGCCAACATCGAGCGCATTGCGCGTATCCGGGAATTGACGCGCGGCCGCGTCAAAATCAAAGCGGCGGGCGGCATCCGGACGCGGCAGGAATTCGACGCGCTTTTAGAAATCGGCGTGGATCGCTTCGGCATCAACACCGCGTCGGCGCTTGCAATCGTCAAAAGCTTTGCGTAAGTAAGAAGGATGGACTGATGGAGAAAATCATTGCGTACGACCTCGGCACCGGGGGCATCAAGGCTTCCTTGTTTACAATAGAGGGCCATTCGCTCGCGGACGCCTTTTTACAATACGACGCCGTCTACAAAGCGGGCGGCGTGCATGAGCAATGCCCGGAACTTTGGTGGGAAGGCATACTCTCCTCCACCCGGCTGTTGTTGCAAAAAACCGGCGCGGCCGCCTCCGATATCGTGGGCTTAAGCATTTCCGGGCATTCGCTGGGCGTGGTGCCCGTGGACAGAAACGGCCGCCTGCTGCGCGAATATACGCCCATATGGTCGGATACGCGGGCGTATTTGCAGGCGCAGGCATTCTTTGAGAAAACCCCGTACGAACAGTGGTACATGACCACCGGCAACGGCTTCCCCGCGGAATGTTATTCCGTATTCAAAATCATGTGGTACCGGGACAATGAGCCGGAGCTATACCAAAACGCATATAAGATACTGGGCTCCAAGGATTACTGCAACCTGAAGCTGACCGGCCGCATGTGCACGGACCATTCCTACGCGTCGGGCAGCGGCGTGTATGATTTAAAAACGCACTCCTATGTGGACGCCTTTATTGAGGCGGCGGGCGTTAAAAAGGAACTGTTTCCCGAACTCCTCCAATCCCATGAGGTGGTGGGAACCTTGACCCCAGAGGCGGCGAACGCTCTGGGGCTTTCCACCAATGTGCGCGTGGTGGCGGGCGGTGTCGATAATTCCTGCATGGCGCTCGGCGCAAAGGGCGTCAAAAACGGCCGTGCGTATCTTTCGCTCGGTTCCTCGAGCTGGATTGCGGCAATCGGCGACAAGCCGCTATTGGATTTTCAATATAAGCCCTTCGTATTCGCGCATGTTGTGGATGGGCTTTATGCCTCGGCCACCAGCATATTTTCGGCGGGCAGCAGCTTCCGCTGGGTGCGGGACACGCTCTGCCCCGACCTTGTGGAACGTGAAAAGAGCGGCGAACTCCCGGACGCATATGTGGAAATGAACCGTCTTGCGGCTCTTTCCCCCATCGGCGCGAACGGCGTGTTGTTCAACCCCAGCCTGGCGGGCGGGGCAATGATAGAGGAAACCAAAAACATCCGCGGCGGCTTTTTCGGGCTTGGCCTGGGGCACGACCGGAGCGACCTGATCCGCGCGTCTTTGGAGGGCATTACCTACAACCTCTATTACGCCATGACGATACTGGAAAAATACCAGGATAAACTTCCCGAACTGCTGCTTGTGGGCGGGGGCGGCAAAAGCCCGTTCTGGCGGCAGATGTTCGCGGATATATTTGATATGGATATCGTCCAGACCAATATCGGCCAGAACGCCGCCTCGCTTGGCGCTGCGGCGCTTGCGGCCTACGGGCTTGGGTATTGGGACAGCTACGATATGATCGACCGGGTGCATCAGCTCGAAAGCGTTGCGCATCCGGACGCGGAGCGTACGCGCGCGTACCGGCCCTACTATGAACGTTCCCGGTATGCAGCGCATTTACTTTCACTCTACGGTGATAAATTCGGCGCAATGGGTTAAACGGTTCCCGGGCTCCTGCCGCCGGGCGGCATTTTCACCTAAAGTCCCTTTCCTTGCAGCGGGAGAGGGACTTTTGCTGTTTACATAGGTATAAAATCATTGACATGCAAATCGATAACAAATACAATCATAAATAACAGAAAACGATATCATATAATAAAGGAGGGCCTATGGGCGCTTACCTGATTGGCGTGGATATCGGCACGCAGGGGACCAAGGCCGCGCTGTTCGATACAAGCCTTACCTTGGTTGCAACTGCTTTTGAACCCTCCCGCATCCTCTCTCCAGCGCCGGGCACCGCCTGGCAGGAAGCGGACGACCTGTATGCTTCCTGCGCCAATACAATCAAAAGCCTGATGGAGCAAACCAAAGTTTCTCCTTTTGATATCGCCGCAATCGGCCTGGACGGCCAGATGGCGGGCATCATGGGCGTGGACGCGGATGGCGAGGCCTCCACGTATTATGATTCCTGGCTGGATATGCGCTGCGGCAAATACATGGACAGCATGCGTCAAAAGGCGGGCAAGCGCGTGATCGAGATCTCCGGCGGCCCCATTACGTATACGCACGGCCCGAAGATACTCTGGTGGAAGCACGAACACCCGGAAGCTTACCGGAATACGGCGAAATTTGTGCTGCCCCACGCCTATATCGTGGGGAAAATGACGGGTCTTAAGGGCAATGACGCCTACTTTGACTATACGCATCTGCACTTTTCCGGCTTTGGGGACAACGCAAAAAAAGAATGGTCGGACGAACTGCTTGCTGCGTTCGGCGTGGAAAAAGAGAAAATGGCGCGCGTCGTCTCGCCGTTTGAGGTAATCGGCAAAACCACCAGCGCGTTTGCGGCTTTGAGCGGCACTATAGAAGGCATCCCCGTCGTGGCCGGGTGCGGCGATACGGCGGCGAGCACGTTTGGTTCCGGCATGTTTGAGCGGGACCTTGTGCTGGACTGCGCGGGTACCGCCTCCGTGCTGTGCAGCGTGGTAGACGGCTTTGTGCCGGATACCCGATATGAAACCATGACCATGATGCGAAGCCCGGTGGACGGCCTGTGGCTCCCGCTCGCCTACATCAACGGCGGCGGCATGTGCATCCGCTGGTTCCGCGATACGTTAAGCGGCAGGCCCGCCGCCACCTACGATGAGTTAGAGGCGGAGGCCAGTTCGCTCCCCTGTGGAAGCGAAGGGCTGCTGTTCATTCCGCATTTTTCCGGCCGCGTGCTGCCCAACAATCCGGACCTCAAGGGCAGCTTCCTGGGACTCGACTTCAAGCACACACGCGGACACATGTACCGCTCCGTGATGGAAGCCGTGGCGTATGAGTATAAATATTACCTCAATGTGCTGCGTACCCTCTACCCGGAAAGCGATTTTTCGCGTATGCTGTCTATTGGAGGCGGCTCCAATTCCCCGCTGTTCAACAAAATAAAGGCGGACGCGCTGGGCATTACGGTGGAAACATTTGAAACAGGCGAAACCGCGCTCATCGGCAGCGCGGTCATCGCGGGCATCGGCGCAGGTGTGCTTTCCGATTATAAGAAACCCATACAGGGCATTATGAAAAAGAGGCTCTCGTTTGCGCCGGACGAAGAAAAGCACGCGCAGTATAAGCCTTATGCGGCGGCGTACCTTGCGGCGATGGAGCACATCACGCAATTTTATAAAAGCAATCCCTTTGCCATATAGATTGACCCGCAACAAACGGGCAGAACCAAAGGAGGAACATATGTCGAAGCAGCCGGATATCGTATTCGCGGAGGTCCGCAAGCAGACCATCATCGATATCGTAAACAAAATGGGCAAGGCTACGGTTTCGTACCTTTGCGAGCATTTTTCCGTCTCCCCCGCCACCATACGCAACGATTTGCGGGAGCTTGAGGAGTCGGGCGCAATCAAACGCACACACGGCGGCGCCATCAGCAGCAGCCGCATCAACTATGAGCCCAATACCTCCCAAAAGGAAGTGGAGCGTGTTGCGCAAAAGCAGGCGATCGCGCGGCTGGCTGCAACGTTTATACAGCCGGGGGATGCGATTGCCCTCGACACCGGCACCACAACGATGGAGTTGGCGAAACAGCTTTCCGGCATCAGCAACCTCACCGTTGTCACAAACGACATCCAGATCGCTTCTTATCTCGAGCATAACACCGACGTCTCGATCATACTCGCGGGCGGTGCGCTAAGACGCCACTTCCATTGCACCGTGGGCCAGATGGCGATTGAAAGCATCTCCAACCTGCATGTGGACAAGGCGTTTGCCGCCGCCAACGGCGTACACCCCACCAAGGGCGTGACCACGCCCAACATGGACATGGCGGGCATCAAGGCGCATATGATCGACGCCGCGGACGAGGTATACCTGCTTGTGGACAGCAGCAAGCTCGGGAAATCCGCATTCATCACATTCACAACACTATCCAATGTCGACGTGATGATCACCGACCAGGAAGCTGACCCTGCGTTTATTGACGCCGTCAAACAGATGGGTGTGGAAGTGCATTTGGCGGAAGTTGATAACAAACAATAAATATCGATAATAAACGCTTGATAAGTAAAAACAATTGATATATACTGTACCTACAAGCAATCGCTAAAGTTAGGGGATAGTATATGGCACATCAATCGTTGGGCATTTGTTTGATCGGCGCAGGCCGCGCGGGAATGATACACGCCAAGAACTTTCAAAACAAAGTGGAAGGCGCGCACATGGCCGCCGTGGTGGACGTGGTGGAGCAAAGCGCGAAGGACGCGGCGCTTTCTCTCCACATCGATACCTGGTATACGGACTATCGCCAGGCGTTAAATAACCCGGAGATCGACGCGGTAGTCGTTGTTTCCCCTACCGACCTGCATAAACAGATCGTCATAGACTGCGCGAACGCAAAAAAACATATCTTCTGCGAAAAACCCATGGCTATGAATACCCAGGAATGCGACGAAATGGTGCGCGCCTGTGAAGAAAACGGCGTAAAACTCCAGATCGGCTTTATGCGGCGGTTTGACGAAAGCTTTCAGGAGGCAAAGCGGCTAGTGGAAGAAGGCGCCATAGGCGACCTTGTGCTGATCCGCTCCAATACGCGCGGGCCCAGCAAACCCCGCCCCTGGATGTACGACCTCAAGCAGTCCAACGGCATCCTGGCTGAAATCAATTCCCACGATATCGACAGCCTCCGCTGGTTTGCGGGCAGTGAGATCGACACGCTTTACGCCATTGGCGGCAACTACCGCAACCCGGAAGCGAAAAAGGACTATCCCGATTATTACGACAACGTGGTCATGTCCGGGCAATTCAAAAACGGCATCCAGTTCTCTATAGACGGCGCGGCTTATGTGGAATACGGCTACGACTCCAAAATGGAGCTTGTGGGCACCAAGGGCGTGCTGCATGTCGGCCGTACCGAAGGCGCGTTTTTAAAGTGCTCTACCAAAGAGCACGGCACCTCTTCCCCCTTTATCAGCAGCTGGATGACGCTCTTCCGCGACGCATACCTTGCGGAAGATATCGCGTTTGTGGAAAGCATCAAAAACGATACGCCGCCCAAGGTAAGCGGCGTGGACGGACGCATGGCCGTTGCGATTGTGGAAGCGGGCAACGCGTCCATATTGGAAAAACGGCTGGTCAAATTGTCTTAAGGAGGATTCACATGTTAAGTCTTAGACTGTTCGGCGCAAACGACGTGCGCCTGGTGGATATTGAGATCCCGAAAATTTCGGACGACGAACTTTTATTAAAAACCGAAGCCGCCTCCGTCTGCGGAACCGACATCCGCATGTTCCAGAACGGGTACAAAAACGTGGACGCGGAGCATCCGCTGACATTGGGGCATGAATTTTCCGGAACCATTGTGGAAGTGGGCAAGAAAGTCCCCTTCTACAAGCCCGGCATGCGCGTTGCCATGCAGCCCAACATCGGCTGCGGCATCTGCGACCGGTGCGTTTCGGGCAATTTCCACCTGTGTGATAACTACCGTGCGTTCGGCATCAACATGGACGGCGCGTTTGCCGAATATATCCGCATTCCCGCGGACGCCGTGCTGCGCGGCAACCTGATGGTGCTGCCCGATCATGTGACAAGCGAGGCCGCGGCGGTTGTGGAACCCCTTTCGTGCGTATACAACGGCTTTTCTAAGTGCTTCGTAAAACCAGGCGATCTCGCACTGGTGGTCGGCGCAGGCCCCATCGGCCTGATGCATGCCATGCTTCTGCACATGGCGGGCGCTACCGTCATGATGAACGACCTTAGTGCGGAACGCCTTGCCTACTGCAAGGAAGTAATGCCCTTTATCACCCCCTACAGCGGACCCGCCCTGAAGGGCTTTATTATGGACCAGACCAGCGGGCGCGGCCTTGACGTGGCTATCACCGCCTGCCCGGTGCCGCAGGTGCAGGCCGCCATGCTGGAGCTGATGAATTACGGCGGCAGGATCAATTTCTTTGGCGGCGTACCCGAAAGCAAGCAGCCCGTACCCATCAATACCAACCTTGTGCATTATAAAGAGCTTTACCTCACCGGCTCCACCCGTTCGAGCATCGCGCAGTACCGCAAGACGATGGAGTTTATTGCGCAGGGTCTACTGGACGTTTCCAAGATCATCACCCACCGCTATACGCTAAAGGATTATGAGCAGGCGTTTGAAAACGCCCGGCAGGCAAAAGGCCTTAAGCACGTATTCCTGTTTAATTGACCCCTAATCCACTATTCGGAAGGGCCATTATGATCAGAACCGTATTGGGCGATATCCCCGGCGACGCGCTGGGCCATGCGCAATGCCATGAGCACCTGTTCATTGAAAAGGGCGTTTCCTTTTCGGTGAACCAGGCGCTCCATATGGCCGACGCCAGAAATACGAACACCGAACTTCTCGCCTACAAAAAAAACGGCGGCGGGGCGGTGGTGGACGCCCAGCCCGTATACTGCGGGCGCATGGCTGGCGCTTTGACGGATGCTTCCTCCCGCAACGGCGTTCATATCATAGCCGCGACGGGGTTCCACAAAACGCTGTTTTATGGGCCGGACAGCCCGATATTTGTTGAGACCGAGCAGCAGCTCGCGGATACGTTCATTTCCGAAGTAAGAGAAGGCATGTTGGACGTCACCGGAAAACGTATCGCCGCAAAGGCGGGCATTTTAAAGGCGGCGCTCGACGAGCGCGGCGGCCCCGCATATGAAAAACTGACAAACGCTTTGATTGCGGCGGCCATGAAAACCGCTGCGCCCGTCATGATACACACCGACCCCAATACGGACGTGCTGGGTTTGCTGCGCAAATTCATGGACGCGGGCGTCTACGCGGACCGCATCATCGTCTGCCACCTCTGCAGGACCAGATATGACTTTTCGTACCACAAGGAAGTTCTCTCCACCGGCGCGTTCCTCTGCTATGACAGCGTGAACCGGCTAAAATATCTGAGCCATGAGCAGATGATTGCCCTCATACTCGAAATGCTTTCTTCCGGCTATGAAGACCAGCTTCTTTTAAGCCTGGATACCACGCGTGAACGCCTGCGGGCGTACGGCGGCTACATGGGGCTCGATTACATCTTAACCACATTTATCCCCATGCTGCATGAGCGCGGCGTACCGCAGCATGCCGTTTCCGCCATGACGGCGGAAAACGCTGCACGTGCGCTTTCGTTTCAATAATACCGGCAAAGAAATGGGGCGGAGTACGCCTCATGAATATTGGAGGAAAAATTCCATGCAACTTTCAGCAGCGACGCAGCCGACCATGTATTTTATCGGCGTCACAACGGGCAGCTCGTCCATTATGAAGGTGTTCCCGGACTGGGCGAAGGCTCTGGGCATTGACGCGGTGATGAAGGGGATCGATATCCCCATACACGCCGACCCGGAAGTCTACCGCGAGGTGGTCAGCTTTATCAAGAACGATCCCCTGTCTGTGGGCGCACTTGTCACCACGCATAAGATCGATATTTACAACGCCGCGCACGACCTGTTTGAATACCTCGACCCCTATGCAACGATGTTCGGCGAAATGAGCTCCATATCCAAGGACGGCCACAAGCTCTGCGGGCACGCCAAGGACCCCATTACCTGCGGCATGGCCATGGAAGAATTCATACCCGAAAAGTACTGGAAAAAGAACCCGGATGCGGACGTGTTCATCATGGGCGCGGGCGGAAGCTGCATTTCCATGTGCTCCTACTTCCTGCGCAAAGAGTTTCATGGCAACCGACCCAGGCGCATCGTCGTCGCCAACCGCAGCCAGCCGAGACTTACGGAGCTGGAAGAGATCAATAAAAAGCTCAACGACGGCACGGTGGAGTGCGTTTACCACCTCACGCCCGAATTCGTGCAGAACGACGCGGTGCTTGCGACCATACCGGAGGGCTCGCTCATTATCAACGCTACCGGCCTTGGCAAGGACCGCCCCGGCTCCCCGCTGACCGATGCCGGGATGTTCCCGAAAAACGCCATGGTATGGGAAATCAACTACCGCGGCGACCTGAAGTTCCTGCACCAGGCGGAAGCGCAGCAGCAGAAGCAGTCCCTCCGGGTGGAGGACGGCTGGATGTATTTTGTATATGGCTGGACCCAGGTGATCGCCGAGGTGTTCCACAAGCCCATTCAGGGCGAATTGCTGCGCCGCATGGACGCAATCGCCGCCAAGCATAACAACCGTTAAGGGGGAAACATATATGGCAGATTTTAACCCGAGCACGATCCCGTTTGACCATGAAAAAGGCTTTACGGTAGACTTTGACCTGAAAACCGGTATGTCCTCCATGATGGAAACCGGAAAGCGCCGCCTGAGCTACATGAAGGGCATGTTCTATGACGAAGCGGCGTTTGGCAAAAAGCTTGAAACAGAAGGCGACGTCCTTCTGTACGAGTTCCACGGTGCCTCCATGCCGGAGACATCGGGGGATCTCGCCTACGGCTGCAGTATCGTCTATCCCGGCAAGGTGGGCGATGAATACTACATGACCAAGGGCCACTTCCATACCATACTCGAAACCGCTGAAATCTACTATTGCCTGAGCGGGCACGGCTACATGCTGCTCGAGAACCCGGAAGGCGACTGGCGCGCGCTGGAATTAACCCCCGGCAAGGCCGTGTATGTGCCCAAACGCTATGCGCACCGCAGCATCAACGTGAGCGCAAATGAGCCGCTTGTGACTTACTTTATATTCCGTGCGGACGCCGGGCACGATTACGGCACAATCGAATCAAAGGGCTACCGGAAGCTCTTGGTAGAGCGCGACGGCAAGCCCGCCATCATCGACAACCCGAAATGGAAGTAGCGTTATGAAAGTATTAGTCACGCCAACCTCCTTCAAAAAAGCGGAGAATGCCGCAGCGCGGGCCGTGCTGGAGGCGTTTGCGGATGAAATTATTTACAACGAGACGGGCGTCCCCCTGCAGGGGGACGCGCTTCTCACGCTGCTGGACGGCGCGGATGGCTACATTGCAGGTCTTGATTACATCACCGAGGCCGTGGTGGAACATATGCCCGAAAGCGTCAAATGCATCTCCCGCTACGGCATTGGGTATGACCGGGTGGATGTAAAGGCCTGCTCCAAAAAGGGAGTCAAGGTCACCAACACGCCGGGCGCGAACGCCACCGCCGTATGCGAGCTGGCCTTCGGATTGATGCTGTGCGCGGCGCGCGATATCCCCCGCCTGCACCGCGCCGTGGAAGCGGGCGACTGGCCGCGCAGCACGGGCTGCGAACTGGCCGGAAAAACGCTGGGCATTGTGGGCCTGGGCGCAATCGGCAAAAAGCTTGCCTTGCGTGCGCTGGCATTTGAAATGAATGTTGCGGCCTACGACCCTTACTTTGACGAGGCGTTCGCTTCGGCGCACGGCATTAAAAAGCTGGAGTTAGCCGAACTGCTCAACAGTTCCGACGTCATATCGCTGCATGTGCCGCTCACCGACGCGACTCGCCACATCATAAACGCGGAACGCATCGCCTCCATGAAGAAGGGCGCCATCATTATCAACACCGCGCGCGGCGGCCTGATTGACGAGGCGGCCTGCGCCGAAGCGCTCGTGGCGGGCAAGCTTGGCGGCCTGGGCCTTGACGCATTCGAGCAAGAGCCGCTTTTAGAGTCTCCGTTGAAAGGCCTTCCCAATGTGATATTCACCCCGCACACCGGTGCGCATACCGCAGAAGCCGTTTCCAACAT
>JAEYHP010000168.1 GCA_023409435.1 Bacillota bacterium
GAACAGGCCCGCACCGTCGATCCTGGCGGCCTCGTAGAGTTCCGAATTAATGGTTTGGAGCCCGGCCAGCAGGAACATCATCCAAAATCCTACGCCTTTCCATGTGGCGATTGCGGTGACGCTCCAGAGCGCCTGCTTGCTGCTGGTTAAAAAAGGCTGGGCAGGGACGTTCAAAATGCTCAGTATTCCGTTGAGTATGCCGTTGTTGGGGTTGAGCATAAGCCCCCATACAATGGTTGCAATTGTCATGGAAAGTGTGACGGGCAAATAGTAGATTGTGCGGAATACTGCAATCCCCTTTAGGCGCTGGTTGACCAACAGGGCAAGGCAAATCGCCAGTACGATCTGCAGCGGGGTGGTGACCGCGTTGAATTTGATGGTTACCCAGATGCTCTTCCAGAACATCGGGTCTTCAAATATCCCCAGGTAGTTGTTCATGCTCAAGGCGCCTTTATAAACGAAGCTTTCCCCTACGGTCAAAAGGATGGGGTATAGCTTAAAAACAAACAGCAAGACAAAGGCAGGCGCAATGCAAAGTAGAGGAATAATGCTTTTTTTGCTGCCGAACACACGATTCACGGTATCGCTCCTTTGGTTGATTGAATGGCCGACAGAAACTATCAGCGTTTTGCGTTCTCGTTACTCGTTACAGATATTGTTTGCGATACGGGCGGCCAATAGGAATATCGGCCGCCCGCGCATTGCTGCTTACTTGTATTTTTTGAACAGCGTGTTGATCTGTGCAACTGCGCTGTCCAGCGCCTCCTGCGGGTCGGTGCCGTTGCGGATATCCTCAAACGCAGCGGAAGTTACGGTTTCAAACTCGGAGTACCCCGGCGTCACAGGGCGCGGATAACCTGTGTTGAGCGCATCGTATACGCAGAGCTTGTACACCATGTCGTCGTCCTGGGTGTTAATCAGCTTATCGAGTTCAGCCTTGAGTGCGGGTACATCATGGCTGGCGCCGATCCAAACCTGATTACCCTCGCCAATGGAGATCCATTTGATGAATTCGGCGGCGAGCTCCTCATTCTTGCTGTTTGCGTTGATGCCAAGGTGCCAGCTTCCGGTATTGGTGGCGGCTTTGTCTTCGTAGCCTTCAAACGCAGGCGTGAGCATCATGCCAAACTCGTAATCCGTGGTGGCCTGGCAGGTATACCAGTTCCACGGACCGCCCCAGTGGAAAAGCGCCTTGCCGGCAAAGAACAGCGGAGAGAACTCTTCGCTTTTGATGCCTCTTAATGATACGCCGTCTTTGAACATATCGCCATAGTAGGTCATGGCTTTTACCCAGCCGGGTGTGTTCAATACGCCGTCCACCGTGAAGCCGTCGTCCGCCACACCCTTTTCACCCAGAGAGTTGGCAAGTACAAGCATGGTGTACGGGCGGCTGACCTGCTCAAAAGAGAATCCGAAATAGCCCTTGGAGCCGTCCGGGTCGGAGGCTTGCACAAACTGCTTGCTCATATCTGCGATCTGCTCCCAGGTCGGTCTGTAGAACGGATCTTCCGGGTTAAAGTCGATTCCTGCTTCTTTGAGCAGCGTTTTGTTATAGAAAACAAGAGACGCGGAAGTTTCCAGCGGGGCCGCCATAAACTTGCCGTCCCAGATGCTCGCCTTTAAGGAGGAATCGATGTAGAGAGCCTGCTCGTCCTTCGTGAAATACGCATCCAGCGGCTTAAGGTAACCGCGATAGGTATAAGCGGCTACGAGCGGCGCGTCCACTGCGATGACATCGTACTCATCCGTGCCGCCGGCTATTTTGGACTCGATGACCTGGAAAAGCTGTTCATACCCGTAGATCTCAATGCTCAAATCCACGTTGGGGTGGGAGTCCTCATAGGCTTTTTCCACTTCCGCCATGGGCGTTTCCCAAAAGCCGCCACCGGCTGTGATCATGGTGAGCTTCGTCTTGCCTTCGGCGGGTTGATCATCGGACGGCGCTGCGGTGGCTTCCGCAGGCGCGGCCGCTTCCGGCGCGTTGCTTTGGGGTGCGGGCTGGCAGGCGCAAAGCAGCATACCCAGCACCATAACCAGCGCGACAACAGCAGTCAACTTTGTTCTCATTGTGATTCCTCCTAGTTATAATGAATTTGGAAATACGTGCTCCATAAAAAAATCCACGAATTTTTCGCTCTCCACGCTTGCGGCAATAACGGCATTGGGCGTTTCAAACGTCTTGAAAAAACTCTGTTTGACGATCGTCGCACCCCGTGTATTTTCGCCCCTTAGCTCGATCACGATTTTGCGCTCTTCATACCGCACCAGTTCCGGATCGATTATTGCGCCTATAATCAACGGATCGTGCAACGTGATGCCATAGCCGGAAGATTTATGCCAGGCCGCGAACAGCTTCATCAAAAACGCCGCTTCCTCGGTCTTGCAGGCTTTTGCGATAGCCTCGTTCTTAGCAGAAAGCGTGCAGCGCGTCGTCACATCCAGCCCGATGGCTTTGATGCTTGCGCCCGAGCGGAAAACGACGGACGCGGCCTCCGGGTCACAAAATATGTTCCACTCCGGCTCGGTCGTTCCAAACGCGCCGCCCATCAGGACGATGTTCGCCTTTGCCATGACCTCCGGCGCTTTCAGGATGGCAATGGCGATGTTGGTCAGCGGGCCGACCGCCAGAATGGTGAGGTCCGGGTGTGCCTTTACCGTATCGATGATGATATCAATGGCGTGCTCATCGCGCTTTACATAATCGATATTCCCTATGGCGCCGCACTGGCAGGGAATATCCTGTACGGATACCTCGTTGACTATTGGCGTACCTATGCCTTCATATACAGGGATATCGGCACGGTTGTACTTTTTGAGCAATGCATAGGCGAGCCTTGCGCGCTCCGCTGTATTTTTAAATACGGTCGTAACAGCAAGCAGGTTAAGCTCCGGAGAACGCAATGCCAGTGCCAAAGCGAGCGCGTCGTCGATATCGTCGCCGATGTCCGTGTCTATCAAAATCTTTTTTTTATTATCCAAGGATTTACCTCGTCGATGATGTTCTTGACTTTCTGGATTTTAGCTTATAATAAGAATAACGTTTGTAATATATAAATTTGGCTTTGATATATCAGTTTAAGGAGGCTCGCATTGGAAGACTTTTGCCTGGACTTCTTGAAATATCAAGAAAATAAGGCCGGCTTCTATGCCCCTGGCCACTACCACGCATGCTATGAATTGGTTTACTATATTTCCGGTTCGGGAGAATACACGCTGGGCGACGCGCACTATGCCTACACGCCCAACACCTTCGCGCTGATTCCGCCGCGCATGATCCATGACGAACGCACGTTTGCGGACTCTGCGCTGTTGTTTATAGGGTTCCGCTATTTTGATGATGAATCGCCTATATTGCCGGGAGCGTATGCGGATTTTCATGAAAATTGCGTATACAGGGCGCTAAGGGCTATGGAAAAGGAGCTCGCCGAAAAGCAGCCGTTTTATTCGTCCATGCTGAATAACATGACGCAAAGCCTCATTATTACGCTGGTGCGCAAGTACTTCGGAAGCAGTTCTCCGCTGCACGATCAGGGGATGGAATACATCCAGAAATACATCGACGAGCATTTTAAAGAGCGGCTGAGCCTGCATGAACTTGCAGAAATGTCGGGCTACAGTTACGATTGGTTCCGCCATGTGTTCAAAGCGCAGACCGGCCACTCGCTCACGCAGTACATCATTCTCCAGCGGCTGCGGCATGCCGCCACGCAGCTTATCACCACCGATAAGCCCGTCACACAAATCGCATTTGAAAACCACTTTTCGAGCTCGTCGCAATTTATTTCCCAATTCAGAAAATATAAAAATACCACGCCTTCCGAATACAGGCGGGCGTTTACCAGTAAAAGCGAAGTGCGGCTGAAATATGAAAAGATAGGAGATGGCTAATTTATTCATACTCGTCACGTTAATGGCAAGCAACTTCCCATTATCCATAACCCAAGCGGTTATCTGAACTTCGTATTATGTTTATCACAAACAAAAGCCACAGAACATGGTTCCGTGGCTGATTGCAGCATGCTGTGAAAGTAATAAAGAAAGACGTATGGTTTTTATGTGCAACTTGTTGACGTCGTAGAATACTTCGATAACAAGCTACCAGACTCTAGATCTGTGCATCCCACTTGCCGCAAAACGCGTCCACGGGGCTTTTTCCTTTAAAGCTGGACCGACCCATGAGCTTTTCAATCAAATGCTCAAGCGCATAGTCATTCGAGCTGTAGGTGTTGATAAATGTTTTCACTCGGGGAATGTCGAGTAGATGATATGGGTTCTCCACGGAAATAAATATGGTCGGCACCTCATGGAGATAATGCGGACAATTGGCGCCCATCGGCTGTGCCCATTCAATCCGTACCGAAGTCTGGTTGCTCTTTGTAGCCAGATTTGCAACGTAAACAATCAGATCATATCTCACAGTGACCGCCGTAGTGGGAGGCGTATGCCCTTCTGCTTTTAGGCGGTTTGCTGGGCGCATTGCTTGGAAAAAGGATCCTGGAACGTGTCCGCGCCTCTCTTCCGCTCATCTTTGGATTGGCTGCCATGTCCAGGTTGTTCATTATATTGTAAAAATGCATACATTGCCTGCGGTGGTGCTTGCCATAGTCGTAGGAACGGCCATTGAGAGCTCATTCAACTGGAAAAAGGAATTGAGGCAGTCACCATGCGTACAAAAAAGTCGGTTGATCGGCGCTTTCCGAATAATACAACCGCTTTATATTCGGATGAATTCGGAGTATCCCCACCCCTATTATTAGGCCAAATTTAAATAGTTTTTTGAATTTCGCATTATGTTTGAGGTTGTGAAAAAAAGGTATTTAGCAGTGAAGAATCATTCAAACTGAGAAAACAGGTTGTGGAGCATCCATTTGGAACAATTAAACGAGCCTTTGGGTTCTCATACTTTCTGACCAGGGGACGGAAAATGTGAGGACGGAATCACTATTGCACTTTCTGGTGTACAACATGAAACGAACAATCAGTATGGTGGGAATGCAGGGATTGCGGGCAGCGTTGTCGCAGGGATAATCCCCTCAGTTTTTCCTGCTTATTAATTTTCGGGGTTAAGATGATTTGTCGGTGTGAAAATTTGTTTTCAAAGCGGCGTTTTCACACAGCCTGGTTTATAGAAAGCTATTTCTGTCCCGGAGTTGGAAGCATAATTGTTCACACGGTCCTCTCACTGTAGATCAGCGGGTACCGGCTTGATATAAAAAAACACAGCAGAAGCGTTTTGGCATTCTGCTGTGGTCTGATTTATCACTACTTAAGCAATCTACCTATGCTTTCTGACGTTTCCGCACAGCTATGTATAGGCCGATAGCACAGGCAACGATCAGGAGACCTCCTATCAAATATGGAGTAACATTGACTCCTGTTTTCGGGGAATCCGAAGTGGTGTTAATACCTTCTCCAAACTGGCTCACCACATAGTAACTCAGATGGTCGGTCTCGAATACAAGGTAGCCGTTCTCAAGCACCGCACCCATATCAACAACGGCACCGGTCTGATCATCGTACCACAATACACGCAGGTCGCCGCTCATTCCGGTTGGGACAGGAATTCTCACTTTAATCTTCCCGTTGAAATTCGTGATAGCCTGTCCATCCTGATTTAGAAGCTTAATGTCGAAGATGGCAATATTGCTGAAATCCTTAAAAGATTTATCCTCCCGCA
This sequence comes from Bacillota bacterium, assembly GCA_023409435.1. GTDB lineage: Bacteria > Bacillota > Clostridia > Christensenellales > CAG-138 > JAEYLA01. The sequence goes on from JAEYHP010000168.1 coordinate 5,678, forward strand.
TTAACGCTTCAACAGAGTTATAAACGCTCTCATCGCTGTCGCTTAAAGGTAGTAATGTCGCATGCATTGTCAAATCCGTTATATCAGCAGGCAGCGCCACTTCTGAGAATTCAATCACAGCGCCTGATGCCGAGTCCGTCACTTCCTGTGCAGGTAGTGACGCCGCCGAGGGCGATTCATCCGGGCCAGTCGAATTCTGTGGCACTGGCGTGCTAACAGGAACTTGCGGTTCCAGGGAGTTGGCCGGGCTCTGCGGCGCCAGAGCGTTAGCCGGTGATGCCGGAGTGATTACCGGGAGTTGCGGCGTGGGTGTGCTAACCGGCTCCTGTGGTTTCCCCGGATTCTGCGATCCTGACGCGCTCTTTTTGAAACTGACGGATATGGTATGATCAGCAATAACATTGGATAACGTCAGTTTCCCGTCGGTAAGGGAGACAGGTTGCCCGTCAAGGAGGAGCTGATCAACTCTGTAGCCTGCATGCGGCGCAATTGTAAATGTAATATCCCCGCCGTCCGCCACCATGGTTACACCGGGGTTGCTGATGCTGCCGCCCGCTCCTGCGGAGACGGTCACCTTGTGTTCGACTCGGGTCGTCGTAAGTTCCTGTACCTGAGTCAGCGTCACGCCGCCTTTTTCATTGGTTACCTTTGCATACCACCCGTACGTTGTATTTGGCGCAAGTTCTTCCCAAACATATTCGGCATTATCGACCACATTTTCCACTTTTCCAATCAGAGAATCCGAAAGCAGCTGTACATCAAAATTTTGGGTGGTCAAGACCTTTTCTGCGGTATCAAAGCCGACATCCAGCTCAAAGATATCCATATTATTCGTCTTGGTGCCTGCTGCATAGGATTCGAGCCTTGGTGTGTCGAAGTAGTTGAAATCCTGACGATATGGGGAATAGGAATTCATATAGATCTTATTGTTTTGGAGGTCAAAATACAGGAATTTAATGTACTCCGAACCACCTTCAACATCGGACTGGTAGTCGGTACATATTTGATAAACCTGGCGATCGTCAACGCCATCGTTGTTATCGTCGAACGCTGTTGTTTCGATGGAGGAGCCGTGGTAGTGCCCGTTAATTACAGCAATGACGTTAGGGTTCTTTGCCACTACGTTCTCCTGCAGCATTTTGCCGGCATAGTCAAGATATGTGCCGTCGGTCATGGTTACGTGGGTATAACGATGCAGACAAATGATCGCAATTCTGTCCGAATACTGTTCAAGAACCTCATTCATCCAATTGATTTCATTCTCATATATGTCCCAGCTCATATATAGAACAATGAAGTCTTGTCCGTTTTCTGTCAACAAATCATAGTGGCCCAAATTATTATTATAGGAGTCGCCGTACCAGGGGTTGTCCATAAACCGCTGCTCACCAAAATACTTCCAGTAATTTCCGTACAGCTGATTGCCGGCGGCGACATCGTGGTTTCCTCCAAGTACGCCGTAGGGCATACCGGCATCATCCAAAATCTTCATTGCCTTGTCTGCAACCAGCCATTGCTCGTTCAGCTCGTATTCGTCTACAAGGTCGCCCGTGTGAATGGTATATCTTACTTTCCATTCATCCGCAATGTCCACCAGCCACTCGTTCTGATCATAGAAATGATAGGGCCAGCTTTCTACGTAATACTGCGTATCGGTCATCCACGCAAAGGCGAAGTCATAGTTGTCAGGCCGGGAGGTGCCGTCCCATGGCGAGGCAGGAGCGTTCATAATGGATGAGGCCGTAGCCATGACAGATGAAGCTGAAGCTGCCATGATGGATGAAGAAGTAGCTGTATTCGGCGCGCTCGACATAGCTAAACCCTGGATAAGAATATATGCTTTTTCGTTTTGCAGGTGGTTGCCGGCTGCAAAAGAGGCGTCAATCTTTCCCTGACTGTCTGCTGTGCCAATTCTTTCCCATTCGTCGGTCGTAAAATTCAGCACATACATCTTAATGGCATGGCTTGCATCGGCATAGTTGGCCGAGCCGGCCCAATTTGCCCTGATTGTATCGGTTTCATCCACGGTGGCGGCATTAATCGTATACAACTCGTATGGAATATCACCCGCGGAGGCAGAGCCCGTATCCGATAGCGGAGAAGTACCGTATCCGCTTTCAACAGTGACGCCGCCGTTTTCTATCGTCAGTTTTTTGCCCTGCATAAATTCAACGGTCGCCGTATCTGCATTTAATTCCGAGATGTTGACCGAAAGCTTTGCGGACGCGGTGGTAATTTCGCCGCCGTTGTTTCCCTCCGCATTGGGATCTACCTCTTCGGTTTTAAAATGAACGGTTTTTTGTGCAATATTTCCGGCAGCGTCGATCGCAGTGATAACCAGCTCATGCTCCCCTATTGAAAGGTCTCTCGCGTCTGCCGTATAGGGGATGGAAATTTCCTCTCCATCCAGCGTTGCGCCAGACCGGGCGATGCCGTTGTCATCCGTTATTTCTGGATCAATGGAAAGCTGATTGTTTACAACACTGTCTTCGGCGACGCCCACGTCAATTTGTGGCCTTGTGTTGTCTACCACAATTTGTATTGCGGTTTCTTTTGCGCCCGAAACCGCTTTAACGGTATGTGTGCCGTCCGCAAACGCAGTTGTATCCAACTCATAGCCTACTGCCGTAACTTCTTCAGCAGGAATATGAAACGAAATATCCAACCTTGGGGACATACCGGAACTATCGCCGATTGTGTGAATGGCGTCGTAAGCCGTGCTGGGATTGGATTTTGCATTATCCGGCTCAATTTTAATGGGAAGATAATTTTTTCCGTTTGCTAGTCTCAGTTGGAGATTGGTGACCGTATAATCATCACGGTTTTCCGAAGGGATATAAATATCATCAAAAGGCGTACCGGAATCTCCCGCCCACATGCTGAGCGTAAGATCATAGTTTCCGCTCTCATCCTGAGAAAAGTACTTGTTATCCACGGGTATAATGCGTGAATCCAAGCTGGACCATTTGGAGAAAAAGGAGAGGACCTCATTGGGTGTAGTGCTGGATGTGGCTGTCAATGCGTTTTTAAAATAACTGTTTAGTCCCTCTAACGTCAGTGCGAAATAAGCGCCGTTTTCCAAAACCGGTTTTGTTAAAACCTCTTCGTCATCAATAAACAGCTTGGTATTGCTGTTATCGTTTCCTGCGTTTGCGGTGACGGTTCTGTTGCCGCTTAACACACTGCTGCCACTGACATTCAGACGAACGCCGTCAATATCGTTGATCCGATTGATATCTACTCTGTAAGTTTCCGTCGTGGTCTTACGGAATAGGTTATATCCCTCGACAAAGAACTCAACGTAATCATGTCCGAACAGAATATCGGCAGGAATGCGTGCAAAAAAATTGTACTTGACGCGTTGGGTAGCTTCGTACACTCGCTTGAATGCTCCCTGCCCGTCCAGCCTGTAATTAATGGCCATGTAGGTCAGGCCCATCGTATCTCCAATGTCAAAGGTAACATTAAGCTCGTCCCCTTCGTTAATTGGCTCAATGGCATCGGTCAGAACAACGGACGGAGAAGAACCGTCGTCCGGGCTGTAACCTTCATACCCGCGGAAAGGAATAAGGCTGGCCGGAACTTGCCAGGCTTCTACTACGCCGGGATCGGCGGGAGTATCTGTACTGACCTTGATGCCCTGGTTATCTGCAGTTCTAGGATAGGTATATTGAATGGACGTATGTGAGCCGGCGACAAGATCTGCGCCGTTCTCGTTAAACTTCGCCTTTACTATCGGGGTTTCATACGTATGTCCGATTATCATAGTCCGTTCGTCGGACTGGTGCAGCCCGCCATAATCAATGCGGACGATATCCTCGTTTTCCCGCAGGTTGGACCCATGGTAGGCATTGAATTGCGCGACAGTCGAACCGTTATTGCTCAACCAGAGTACAAGTGGTTTTCCTGGCTCTACCATCACATTCGGTTCGGTTGAAGGCCAGGTCAGATATGTACCACTGGGATACAGATAGTACAAATTGTAGAACCCATAATTGATTGCCTGATTTGTCCGGTTGTATATCTCTATGTAAGACCATTGCTGGCCTGTGCCCGGAGGCGTGACGATTTCCGTGATCACGAATGGCGCTTTTTCTTCGTCATCCATGGGAGCATATTCAACCGGTGTGGTTATTTCAGCGTTTGTGCCGCTGATTCCGGCGCCGTAGGAAGCTTCCACATACCAGATAATATCGTCGCCCCATAATAGCGTTCGATCCAATGTGACCGTATAGTCCGTTGTGCCGGATATGCGTTCCATTTTAGCCTTAAGATACTCGAGGCTTTCAGCCTGTTTATAATTCAGGTATACATTCATGGCGCCAACCATTCCGTCAATGGTTGCTGTAGCGGTAAAGGGCTGACTGGCCCCGACGGTGGGAGAACTACTGCTGGCAGAAACGACTGCCGGGGCATCTGTATCATAGTCCACGCTTGTTTCGGGAACCTGCCAGTCGTAAACGGTACCGGGGGTCGCTAATGAAACCTCCTGTTTTGTTGAAACAATTCCACTTCTAGGGTAGGTGTAATGAACGCCGAGCTTGTTACCGTTCTGCGCTGCGGGCACATCAGCGCCACCTTGGTTGCACCACGCCTCCGTAATAATATTCTCCGGATCGCGCCCAATCCGAAACCCACGTGTTCCGGTTGCATGGACGCCGGAAAAATTTATCATATAAATATCAACGTTATTGACCAGATTGACGCCATAATATGCGTTAAAATCATCAAGGTCGATGCCCTTTGTACCATCATTATACCAAAGGATAATACATTTACCGGGCTCTATGATGACATCGGTGCCATTGGTTGACCAGGTATATCCAAGCGATGTCGTGTACCAGTAGTAACATTTATAATCCTTGAAATTAATAGGGCTGCTTGAATTGTTATAGATTTCCGTGTAGGTGTAGCGCGTATTGGTCGGACCGGTCGTTACAACTTCCGTCACGATAAGCGGGGAAGCATTTTCCGGCTCAAACTCATCGACTGCTTTGGCAACAGGAAGTGCAAATGTTAAAGTAGAGAACAAAGTCATCAATACAATGAGGCAGGATAGGACGGACTTGAGCTTGCGTTTCATTTTAACCTCCTAAGAAATCGTTTGGGTTTATTTATTCGAACCACCAGTGACGCCCTCTAACAATAATGTGAAGGTTTCACAGCAGTCATTTTATGGATTGTGAATGGTTCTTCGCTGTCAGCAGAACAGAAGAAACTGCCGAGACAAGCGGCACAGTCGCAATAACTCCCAAAGAACCGGAAATTCCTCTTAAAATCTCTATTCCGATTTCATATTGGCTCATAAGCTGTAGATAGGGCATGTTATACGCATATAAAATAATAATTGTATTGATGGAAGTTCCGGCAAACGCCAAAATCAGCGTGTTGGACATAGTCCCCATCATATCTCTTCCTACATTGATGCCGGAACGGAAAAGCTGCTTTTTGTTCATATCCGGATTAAGAAAATGCAGTTCGTTGATGGTTGAAGCAATGGACATGCTTACATCCATGACGGCTCCCAGTGAAGCGATCAAAATGCCGGAAAACAAGATTTCACCTATTTTTAGTTTGCTGTTATTTGCGATATAAATAAGGGATTCGATTTCCTGTACATTGAATCCTGAGATATGGGCAAGTGCGCCGAAGGCAAACGCCAGCAGGCCGGCAATAAGAACACCAGCAATCGTTCCCAAAATGGCGCTCATGGATTTCACCGTCCAGCCGCCAATCAACACCATGGTTACGAAGGTTGTAAGGATACAAATGATAGTTGCCGCAAAAAAAGGCGATACGCCAACATAAATCATGGGGAGATACAAAAAAATAATGCAGGCAAAAGTGAATATCAGAGCGACAGATGAGGTAATCCCTTTTTTTCCACCAATCAGACATAATACAAGAATGAAAAGCGCGATCATAACCCAAAGGACGTTTCCCCGGTCATAGTTATACACGCTGCCGGTTATCGTACCGTCTCTTTCACTTACCATGACGATCACGGGCGTACCAACCGTGCAGTAAGTACCTGCCAGGTAGCTGTTTGGGTTTTGCGCCTCACAAAGCTTCCCTTTGTGCTCTCCGGATAGAATTTGGACCTTTACAAGCTGATTACCTGCATATTCACCGCTTTCCTCAAACTGAGAATTATCTTGTACGATCTGAACTACCCTTGCTTTTTCAAAAGTGGTGCCATTGTCGGCGCGCAGCGGTGTCTTTTTCACCCCAGAGTTAAAAATAATAAGTCCGCCGATAAATGCGACCGACAAAATTGATAAAATAAGAAAAAAGAATTTTTTCTTGTTTTCTAAAAGTTTCATTAATGGGAAAATACTCCTTACCTATAACATCTCTTTAATATTAATTAGTTATGATTAAGTTCATGTTTGGATGGAGTTATTAATGCGTTAAGTATGTGTCAAGTTGTTTTTCTTAGCAGCGAAAATCTAATGAGCATAACAAGAATGACAAGGCTGCTGGTATTCTTTATATAATCTTTCTTGCCCGGAACGTAAAGCGCGTAACGGGCGTTGATATTTCAACAGCCATGGTCAGGTATGCAAAGAAGAAGTTTGCAGATCCGCGCATCATTCTGCTGGCTGCAGACATTGAAGAAATAACCTTTGCCAAGTCGTTCGACCGCTGCATGGTGTATAATGCGTTTCCGCTCAGAAAAGCTCATGACCGGCGGCAGGCTCACCGTAGCTCACAGCAGAAGCCGCGCGGCCATCAACCATCATCACACTGGACGGTATCCTTTGGTTTGCTGCACGAAGATGGGCTTGCTACGCTATTTAAACGATATGTGGATGTTGATGTGGTTGTATCCAACGATGAGATATATGTTGTTTCGGGAGTAAAACAATAAATCGTATTGATAATAAGCGAAGCGGTTAAGCTGATTAGGTCGGTTTAACTGCTTCGCATTATGTTTGAGGTTGTGTGAAAACCAAAAAATCGCACAGCTAAAATTGCCAAAGTGGGGCAGCTCTGTTTGATTTAAAAGTAATTTATCCAGAATAATGGCTTAATAGGGTGAAAACGATGCGAAAGTGGGGAGAAAAATTTTCCAAAATTCGTTTTCATAGCTATTCAATATGCCGTCATTAAAAGAGCTTCCGAATTTATTCGAAAGCTCTCAGATTGTCAACAAAGCCCGTGTTTCAAGAGAAGCACGGGCTTTGCCGTAGATGAAAAAGCGAAGAACAAATGCTAGCTCCAAGGTCATAGAGAACCTTGGCTATTTTTTTCATGTTCTGTACAGCCGCAGTGAGGAAGGATTGTTCGCGCATGTTGGCAAGGCCCAGCATCCGGGCCGTTCGTAATCCATGCAATTCTTTTGCGTCTGCAAAGGAGCGTTCAATGGTTTCTTTGCGCCAGGAGTAAAGTAGTTTTCCGGTGGGTGACTTCGTGAATGCAATGGTATCATCCAGATATTGCTGCCAGACATGCCGTGTCACCACCCTCCTTGCCGCTTTTTCACTCAGACATTCTTGTCTTCGTAGACAGTTCCGGCATATTCGTCCATTGCTGCAATATTCGCGATACCCGTTACGGTTGGTCGTCTTGTGCAGTAGCAGTTGACCTTCGGGACAGATATAAGCATCCTGTTCGCAGTTATATTTGAACCGGTATTTTCCCATCGTGTCGGTAGCGTGGGTATGCCGTCTGTATCCAATGACGCCCTGTATGCCTTTGTCGTGTAACTGCTTGCAGACGATACTGTTGTGGTAACCTGCGTCTAAGCCCATGAACTCCGGCAATATGCCCAGCCGCCCTTCAATTTGCTCCAGAATCTCTGGAATGGGGTCCACATCGTTAACATTGGCTGGGGTAACATGAACATTGACCACGATATTGCGCTTGCTGTCTACTGTCCGGTGCTCGCTGTAATGAAAACCGTCGGGCTTGCCCTCCTTGTGCAATTGCCCGCTGTCGGGATCAACAGGGCTCTGCTGGACCACCCGGGCAGGCGGGGCGCCATCGCCGTCTTTCGGGTCGAAGGGCTTTTTACCCAGCGTTTCCCGTTCTTCATTCACAAGGCTTTCATATAGGCCTTGGGCTGTATCGTAACCTGTACGGCTTGCTTGTGATGCTTGTTTGCCTTGGCTTTTATGTGGGTGGAATCGATGTACATCACTTTTCCGTCCACCAGCCCGTGCTGCTGTGCCTGCCTTAGGATTTTATTAAATATCTCCTCCGCTATGTTATTCCCTTTGAACCGCCGCTGTCGGTTGGCGCTAATCGTAGCATGATCGGGTACCTTATCCGTGATTCCAAGCCCACAGAACCACCGATAGGCCATGTTGCACTGCACTTCTTGCGCTATACGTATCTCCGAGCGGATTCCATACAGGTATCCAATAAACAGCATCCGGAACAGAATTTCAGGATCTATGGCCGGTCTGCCGTTGTCTGCACAGTACAAGGGCGCACACAGCTCGTAAATAAAGCTGAAGTCAATTCCTGCATCGATCTTTCTCAACAAGTGATCTTTGGGTACCAGCATATCGTACGTTACCATTTCCATTGCTTCCTGCTTATTTCGATCTTTCCGTAACATAGCTTGTTTCTCCTTTTTCTCTTGTTGTTATATTCGACACGACCACCCCTTTTTCCTTTTGGTTTTTCTAACTTCTTAATAAAAAAATGACCACCGACAGGTTTGTCGATGGTCTGAGAGCTTCCGAATTTATTCGAAAGCTCTTTTTCATCAGTTTATTCATTAAACATTGACAACCTAAGATTCATTGATAAAATTTGTTAACGCGTGATCGTTTTATACGGCCGCCCACTCCTCTTTTCCGCCGAACGGAAACAGGATACCCTCCGCCCGGCACATTGCAGCCCGTATGGTGGAAAGCCCCGGCGCAACATGAAACGCCTGTTCCGCTACCTTGCAAAACACATAAGAGGAGCAATTGCCCGCGCGTTCGCCAATGCCAAAGAGCGTTGTGTCCACGGCTTTTACGCCAGTCTTTACCGCCTCGCAGGCAATGGCGGCGGCCATGCCAAGATCGTTATGCGCATGGATGCCAAATTCCATATCCGTATTTTCCACCAGCGCCCGTACAAACCGCCGCGTCATCGAGGGCGTCAAAATCCCCACCGTATCCGCAAGCCGCACATGGCTTACCCCTGCGCGCTTTAGCTCGTTGGCAAGGGAAATGAGATAGGAAAGCTCCGCGCGCGGAGCGTCTTGAAACCCCACGCTGACTTGAAAACCCTGTTCCTGCGCAAGCGACACGCAGGAAAGAAGCGTCCGCCGCACGTAGGCGCGGTCCGTGTTCAGCACGCCCAGTATCAGGTGATCCGAAACCGGGGCGCTGATGTGTATGACGTCGGGCGCGCAATCCGCCGCATGCAGCACATCTTCTTTTTTCATCCTGCTCCATACGGCGACCCTGGTATGTTTTCGTTCCTGCAGCATCCGGCAGATCAGCTTCTTTTCTTCCGGCCCCGCAGCGGGGATTCCCGCCTCGATCTGCGCAAAGCCCGCGCAATCAAGCACCGAAAACAAACGCAGCCGGGCCTCTGCGTTGAGCGCTATGCCGGGGCTCTGCAAGCCGTCCCGAAGCGTGGTATCCGTAATAGAGACCTCCCGCTTAAGTTCCGTCATGCAGGCCTTCCCTTTCTCGCGCCTTCCACCAGGACCTCAAACTCGCGCTGAGTCAGTCTTCCTTCCATCCCCATACGCTTCACATCCGATACAAGCTGTTCAATATCCACATCCGCACAGGAAATTTCTAGTTCATTGAGACGAAATATGACCGCGCTTTTGCCGGATTGGGCGTTAAGCACGATCTGCCGCTTTGCGCCCAGCATCTGAGGGGAAAACGGCTCATAGCTTTTTGCGTGCTTCATCAGGCCATCCACATGCACGCCGGAGGCAACCTCGAATATCGCCCCGCCCAATACCGGCTGGTGTTTGGGAATGCTCCGCCCCGTCGCCTGTTCCCAGGCCTCGGCGGCGGATTTGAGCGCCAACAGGTCCCAGTTTGCGTGCCCTGAAACATAGAGCGCCATCACCACGGTTTCAAGCGGCGCATACCCGCCCGCGCCCAGCAGGCTGACGCAGGCGCCCTCCCCACTCGTAAGCAGCCAATCGACCGTCAGCGCCGCGGCAAGCGAGGGCTCTCCCCGCGCGCAGAGGACTTGCCCATTCTTCTGTGTTTCTAAGAACGCGTCCTGATCATTACAAAACAGCGCGGCATCCACCTCATACAGGAGAGGCTCCGTATGTCGCCGTACCCCCGGTAGATCGGCTGCCCACAAAGGAGCGCCCACGTTTACCCCAAGCGCCGCGAGTGCCTCATACAGGGTGCGGACGGCGCTTGGATCGGCGGTGTTTTCCAGGCTGTGGAGCGTATAATCGATCAGCCGCATGATATCCTTTCCTCAATCATAGGACAGCTTGTTATATGACAAGGTCTTTTACGACGCTGCCGTTTGCAAAGTGTTCCTCCACGATGCGTTCCACATCGCCCTCGGTTACGTTGCCGTACCACGTTGCTTCCGGATACACCACCATGATGGGCCCCTTTTCACATACGCTGAAGCATCCGGTATTGGAAATGAGCACATCCCCGGTCAGGTCGTATTCGTCCAAAAGCTCCATCAGCCGCTGCACAATCCCCACGCTGCCTTTGCTATGGCAAAATCCGCGCTGCGTGCCGTTTAATTTACAGCTGGTGCATACAAGGACATGATATTTGGGCTGGATCATTGTTAGACGCTCCTTCTTGTATAGTTAATCAATGAAAACGCTTCTTTTCTTTCTACGAAAGAAAAGAAGCAAAAGAAAGCGTAGTTATCTGTTCCTATGAATACCCGCTTACAAAGCGCAATACTCAAGCGCAGCTTCTTTTACGGCGTCTTCAATGCGGCCGTAGCTCGTCACCACCCGCACGCCGCGGTCCGTCAGCTTTTTCTTCGGCGCGTCGCCTATGCGCATGGTGATAACGCAGTTACAGTCCCGCACCGCCTCCAAAATTTCCTCCATCTTGCCTTCCTTGCCAGCGGCTTTTCCGCTGCCGTCCCCACGCCCTGTGCAATCGTCCGTTCCGTCGCAGTATTTGCCCACGCTGCGGCGTTCCTGGAAGCGTATGTCCCCGCCGCGGAAATCGTAGATATAAAAATCCGAGGCATGGCCGAAATGCTGATCCACCAGCACCCCTCCATGGGAGGAAACCGCAAAACGCAGGCGCTCCCCTTCCGGTTCGGGCGCTTTTCCCGGCTGTTCTGGAACAAATACCGTCACGGGCGGCTGCTCGATAGGCTGCTCCGTCTCCTTTTTTGAGGGACAGCCGCCGCAGAACAATTCCGCCGAACGGTCATGGTCCAGCGTGCCTACGGCGTCCGCGCGGCACTGGCGGCAATGGTACATCTGCTCCAACGTCTCTCCGCAGGCACGGCGCATCTCCATGATCTCCTTATTGCTTACAAGCGGCATATCCGCAAACGCGCTGCCCCTGACGGGGATCAGTTGCATGATATTGGTGATCTTCACGCCGAGCGCCTTCATTTTTTCCACCACCGCCGGGATATGCGCGTCGTTGACGCCCTTGAGCATGACGATGTTCGCCTTGACCACAATTCCCTTTTCCGTAAGCATTTTGATGCCGGCGAGCTGGTTTGCAAGCAAAATAGACGCAGCCGCAACGCCCGTATACGTTTCCCCCATGTAGTTTACGTGCTTGTAGATTTTGCTGGCGATTTCCACATCCACCGCGTTAACGGTGACCGTCACGTGCGAAACGCCAAGCGAGATGAGCTCGTTCGCATACTGCGGCAGCATCAGGCCGTTGGTGGAAAGGCAGAACGTCACATCCGGGTCCGCCATGCGGACCATTTCGAGCGTCCTTTTCGTGGCCTCGTAGTTTGCAAGCGCGTCGCCCGGCCCCGCGATACCCACCACCGTAAGATTGGGCACCCGTTCCTTCGCCTCAAGATACTTGCTGTATGCCTCCGTGGGGGTAAGCACCTTTGTGGTCACGCCGGGGCGGCTTTCGTTGGGGCAATCGAACTTGCGCACACAATAGTTGCACTGGATGTTGCAGGCCTTGGCGACCGCCAAGTGGATGCGTGCGTATTGCCCGCCGCAGCCATTGAAGCAGGGATGCATCGCCGTTTTTTCCGCAACATTCCTTCGCGTCTCTTCCTCACGCGCTTTCAGCGCGGAGGGTAGCGCACGAAGGTTTTTGTTCTCTCCCCTGTAATATTTGTTGTAGAGTTCCTCCCGGAATGTGCTCTCCACGCTTCCCAGCAGGGCGTTTGTCGCCTGGTCCAGCAGCGCAAGGGAGCCTTCGTACCCCAGCATGCGGATGCGCTGGCCGCCCACAAAATCGTGGATGGGAAACCCGCAGCGGATGAGCGGGATATGGTGCTTGTGAGAAATGCGCCGCCCGTCCGAATTGCCGATTAACAGGTTCGCGCCGTATTCCACCGCCCATGCTTCTATGGAATCAAAATCCGCGTCGTCCGCAGCCCGGAAACGCTCCGCCATCGCGGGCTGTACTGCTGCTTCCAACTCCGCTGTCGCTCCGGAAACAAAGCGCTCGCATTTTGCGCCGATGGCGGCCACCACCGGCAAAACGCCGTTTTCCGTACATAGCCGTGTAAGCGCGTACACAAGGTCCGGCTCGCCATAAAGCGCCGCCCGGCCTTTCGCGTTGTATTTGTGGGAGTCCACCATGGCGTCCAGATATCTCGCACGCTGCTGTTCCAGGTTGTGGGTCACTGTCCCGCCCGCGCGGCGGAGGGCCTCCAGAAACGCATCCGTATCCCTAAGCCCCACCGGCAGATTTAGCCGCACGTAGGGCACGCCGTATGTTTCCTTCAGATACCGGGCGGGGGAATATTGTTCGGAAACAAACGCGGAAAGCTCCACCGTCAGCCTTGCGCCCGCCATTTGCGAGATTTCATGGAGCGTGGTGCCCCCGCCGGGCAGGCGGCTGTATTCCGCCACATGCCCGCCGTCGAGGTTTTCCGAAAGATCGGGCAGCAGAATAACATCCAGCCCCATTTCCCGGAACAGCCCTTTCAGATACCGGGTATCCGCGGGGCTCAGCATTCCTGTGACAACGTTGAGCTTGTTGTTGGGCGTTCTATCCATCTCCACCGAGGAAACGACGGCATGCAACGCCGCAAAAAAGCCCTCGTACTGCGTGCCCGCGTACCCCGCGGAGGCGACGTTGATGATCTTCGCTTTGCACGCCGGATGCGTGCCGTAAAAATCCCGGATGATGCGCGGGATATCCTCGCCTATCGTTTCGGCAAGGCAGGTGGTCGCAACGCCGATTACCTCCGGGTCATAGAGCCGGATAAGGTTTTCAAGCCCTTTGAACAGGTTCTTTTCCCCTCCGAACACCGTACCCTCCTCGGTCAACGAGGAGGAGGCGATGTCCACCGGTTCGTTATAATGCGTGGCCATATGGCGGCGGATATACGTGCTGCACCCCTGGGAGCCGTGAAGGATCGTCATGCACTTGTGGATGCCGCAGAACGCGGAAACGCTGCCCATGGGCATACACATTTTGCAGGGATTGACGTTGAGGTTGACCAAATTCACGCTCATATGCGCGCGCCCCCTTCCAGCGGGAACGGCTTTCTTATGAGGCTCCAGACAGGGCTGTTGATGGAGGCGTCGATCTCGCGCGTAAAATTGACGACGCCCTCATACCCCGCCAGCGCGTGCTTGCGCTCATGGTTATGGTCGCAGAACGCCACGCCAAGCTTGTAGGCAAGGGGCCGTTCCTTGATGCCACCCACCAGGATGTGCGCGCCCTTTTCCTTCATGAAGGCTTCGAGCTCCGCCGGGTTGGCGTCGTCGAGCACCACCGCGTCCGCATCCACCAATTGGCCGATGATCTCGTAATCCTCCGGCTTTCCCGTCTGGGTGCCCACCACCACAGTCTTCATGCCCATGGCGTTGAACTGGCGGATGAGGGAGATCGCCTTGAACCCGCCGCCCACGTAGATGGCGGCGCGCTTGCCGGTGAGCCTTCCTTCATAGGGCGCTATTGCGGCATGGACGCACGCCTCCTCCCGGGCGATGAGTGTCTTGGCGCGGGCCACGTTTTCCGCCGTCCCCACCGCCTGCGCCACGCGCAGCAGCGATGAGGATGTATCCTCCACGCCAAAGAAGCTGACTTTGATAAATGGGATGCCCATTTCCTCCTCCATGCGCTTTGCGAGGTACGTCATGGAGCCCGCGCACTGCACAAGATTCAGCGCGGCGGTCGGCGCCTTTATGATGCTTTCGTAGCTTGCGTCCCCCGTGATGGTGGAAACGACGTCGATACCGATCTCCTCCAGATAGTTTTTGATGATCCACATCTCTCCCGCGAGGTTAAAATCCCCCAAAATATTCACGCCGCGCTTTTCCCCTTTTGCCACATGCGTGGAAATCAGCTCCATAATGGCGTTGCAGGCCATTTTGTAGCCGTAAGATTTGTTGCCGGAAAACCCGGGGGACTTGACGGGGATCACCCGAACCCCGTATTGCTGTTCCGCGGCACGACAGACAGCCTCCACATCATCCCCAATCACGCCCACAATGCATGTGGCGTACACGAATATCACCTTGGGGGCGTGCTTCGTTATCAGCTCGTCTATGGCGGCGGCCAGTTTCTTTTCCCCGCCGAATACCACATCCTTTTCACATAGATCGGTGGAGAAGCTGTTGCGGTAACGTTCGCTGCCGCTTGAGAGGCTTCCCCTGATGTCCCATGTGTAGCTTGCGCAGCCGATAGGCCCGTGCACGATATGGAACGCGTCCGTGATGGGGTTTAGCACCACGCGCGCTCCGCAGTAGACGCACGCCCTCTGGCTGACCGCACCCGAGACGCTGTCCGCATCGCAGGCGATGGCACTGCCATCCGATTTGCCGTATTGTATAAAACCCTTTCGCTCCTCGAGTATCGCGGGTTTGTTCATAGTTGGCCTCCTTTTCCGGCGCCTGCCGGTATAACGGCAGGGGCGGCCCAATACTTCCTGCAGCACTGCAATCCGCCCCCCTCTATGCTTGAATTGTGGATGACCCTACATGACAACGTCCATGTCTTCATCCGCGCACTCCCTGTCCCAATGGTCCAGCAGCGCGTTTGTGATCAGCTCCACCAGACGCAGCGCACCCCGGTAGCCCACAATGGGAAAGTACGAATGCGCATACCGGTCCAGTATGGGGAAGCCCGCGCGCACAAAGGGGATGTTTTCCGCCTTGGCGATCTGCTTGCCGTAGCTGGTGCCCAAAAGCAAATCCACCGGTTCGTTCTTGATCCACTGATGCAGCTCAAATAGATCCGCAGAGGCTTTTGCCTTGCAGCCGGCCACGCCGAACTCCAGAAACATTTCCTTTGCCGCCCGCTCAAACGCCTCGCCGGGCGTGCCGGTGATAACGTATTTCGGGATCATGCCCATTTCAAGCGCGAGGTGCGTCAGGCCCAATACCGTATCCGGGTCCCCGAATATGGCGACCTTTTTCCCAAAGTAATAGAAGTGCGCGTCCAGCATCACATCCACAAGCTGGCCGCGTTCCTCCTCGATCTGCCTGGGCACCTCCTGCTGCGCGATGGAGGAAAGCGCCAGCAGGTATTTGTCCGTCCCATCAAGGCCAATAGGCAGCGGCAGCGTCTGATACGGCACCTTGCATTTGCGGTTTAACAGGTTGGCGGCTTCAAACGAGGTCAGCGCGCCGCAGGCGAGCACCAAATTGCAGCTGCCAAGCGCCTCGATTTCATCAATTGTGGTGCCGCCCTCAGGGTACATGTCGTACCGCCCGGTCATGGGCGCGTCCATCACGCCGCTCTGATCCGGGAACATGATGTAAGGCACCTCCATAAGGGACGCGAGCCGCTTCATTTCTCGGATATCCGCCGGGTTGACAAAACCCGGGAATATGCCCGTCTTGCCGTTCTTCTTTCCGCCGGGACGCGCAAGGTAGTTGATAAACCCGCACATCATGTTGGAAAAGCCCGTCACATGGGACCCGACATAGCTTGGGGTATTGGTGTGCACCACCAGCTTTCCTTCCGGAAGATCCATATCGCTGATGTAGCTGCCCACGTCGTCCCCGATGGTTTCGCTCAGGCAGGTGGTATGCACGGCGATCACATCCGGATCGTAGAGCTCAAACACGTTCTTGACGCCGGTTTTTAGATTGCTGCCGCCGCCGAACACAGACGCGCCCTCGGTAAAGGAGCTGGTAGAGGCAATGGCAGGCTCCTTGAAGTGGCGGGACAGGAACGTGCGGTGGTAGGAAACGCACCCCTGGGAGCCGTGGCTGTGCGGCATGCAGTTGTGCACACCCAGCGCGCAGTAGATGGCGCCCACGGGCTGACAGGTTTTGCAGGGGTTCACGCGCAGCGCGGAACGCTCTTCGGGTATGGTCTTGGGGGTAAGGTTCAGCATCAGAGCTCACCTCCCGCCAGCTTGGCTTGCAGGGTGGAGGTATTCTTCCATGGCGGCGTCACATACTGCCACGCCGGGGCGTATAGCCCCATCATGATGTCGCGGCCAAAATTGATGGCGCCGCTAAATCCGGAATACGGGCCGCTGTAGTCATAGGAGTGGAGCTGCCTACTTACCACCCCCGCCTTTTGCAGGATGTATTTGTCCTTGATGCCGGAAAAGAAGATATCCGGCTTCAATATGCGGATGAATTCCTCGGTCTCAAAGTGGTTGAGATCGTCCACCACGATGCTGCCCGTCTTCATATCCCGCATGAGTCCATCATATTCGTCGAGCGGCATCCTGCTTTTTAGCTCCGCATAGCGTTCCTTGGAAAGATATGCGCGGTAACGCTGCGGGTCGGGTTCGACGGCAATGCTTTCGATGTTCTTGCTGTCCGCGTCTTCCTTGATTTCCGGAATCACGCCGCGGCCCTCGTAATCGTCCCGGTGGGCGAACTCGTAGCCCGCTAGCACCGTTTCCACGCCAAAGTCAGCTAAAAGGTTCTGGTAGTGGTGGGACCGGGAACCGCCCACAAAAATCGCCGCCGTCTTGCCGTTAAGCTTGCCCCGGTAAAAGCTGCGCGCCTCCGCAACGGCCGCAAGCTCATCGGCAATCACTTCCTCGGTGCGGGCCTTAAGCCCTCCATCCCCAAAATACTCCGCCACATCCCTGAGGGTAGTGATGGTGGCGTCTATGCCGATAAAATTGACCTTAAGCCAGTTGATGCCGTATTTCGTATGCATCATCTCCGCGATGTAGTTGATGGAGCGGTGGCACATCACAAGGTTCAAATCCGCCTGGTGCGCCTTTTGGAGCTGTTCAAAGCTCGCGTCGCCGGTAAATACGGAGACCACCTCGTAGCCGATGCGCTTTAAAATGCGCTCTGTCTCCCAGCCGTCCCCACCGATGTTGTATTCGCCGAGCAAATTCACCTTGAATTTCTTGTCAATCGGGGTATCGTCGGTGCCTATGATGCGCCGCATGACGCCGTTGTTGGCGATATGGTGACCGCCGCTCTGGCTCACGCCCTTGTACCCCTCGCAAGAAAATGCGATGCAGGTAATGCCGTACTTCTTCTCCGCATCGGCTGCTACCGCGTGGATATCGTCGCCGATCAATCCCACAGGGCAGGTGGAGCAGATAAGAATACACTTGGGGGAGAACATCTCCATCGCCTCGTCGATAGCCTTCCTCAGCTTCTTTTCCCCGCCGAACACGATATCCGGCTCCTGCAGGTCGGTAGAAAAGCAATACTGGATAAAGCTGTCGCCGTCCTCCGTCCTCGCCTTGTTGCGGCGTGTGCCCCAGGAATAAAAGCCGCAGCCGATGGGCCCGTGCGTGATGGTGAGCGCATCCTTGATAGGGCCCAGTACCACGCCCTTGCAGCCCGCATAACAGCATCCGCGGTTTGTCATGATGCCGGGCACGCTGCGGGTATTCGCGGTAATCGCCTGCGTTGGGTTTTCGGCGTCCACCTCCACAATATGTTCCTTTCGGTTTTTATACAGCCTTGCGCCGTATTGATCCAATACTCTGTCTTTGGGTTTCATTGCACTATTCCTCCTAGGCTACAAAATGGTCTCGCCGGTGCGCACCTTATAGGTTTCGATGATCGGCAGAATGAATATCTTGCCGTCGCCCGGGTGACCGGTCTGGTTGGTTTCGATTACGATTTTGACGACTTTATCCACCTGATCGTCCTCCACCACAAGGGAGAAAAACCGTTTGGCGATAAGCCGCGCGCCTTCGGTGAACGATTCCCCCACCGCGGAAACGGGAAGCTCCCCGGCGTTCAATACATACTGCATCAGCGCGGGGTCAAGGTGCTTTTTGCCCCGGCCCAGGCAGGGGCGGCACATGAAAGACGGGAACCCCGCGTCGCCCAGCGCCTTTTTCGTGGGGTTGACCTTGTTGGTGCGGATAAACGCCATGACTTCTTTCATATGCCGCCCCCTATAAGCCCTTTTTGCCTATGCTGATGGTGTAGGCGTCCACAACGGGGCTTATGAATATCCTGCCGTCGCCAAAATGTCCTTTTTCCCCGGTGCGCGCCGTGCGAAGGATAACCTTTACAACGTCGTCCTTATCCTCGTCATTGACGACCAAAAGCAGCATTTCCTTGGGGATTTCATCGTACTGGATATCTCCCACAACCACGCCGCGCTGCCTGCCGCGGCCGTATACGTCCAATTTGGTGACGGCGGGGAACCCCGCGTCCATCAGTTCCGCCATAACGACGGCGGTCTTCTCGGGCCGGATGATCGCACGAATTAACAGCATCGCTTTTCCCTCCTCAGCGCGTTATATGTCGAGTATGCCGTGCTCCATCAGGAGCGATTCAAGACGATCCTGCTTGAGCGGCTGGGGAATAACAAACATGTCGTTGCCGTCAATTTTGCTTGCAAGCGAGCGATATTCGTCCGCCTGATTACATGCGGGCTCAAAATCGATTACCGTTTTCTTGTGAATTTCCGCGCGCTGCACCATATTGTCGCGCGGGACGAAATGAATCATTTGGCTGCCCAGTTCCTTGGCAAACGCGGAAACAAGTTCTTCCTCGCCGTCCACCTTACGGCTGTTGCAGATGATACCGCCCAGGCGTACGCCGCCGGTGCGCGCATATTTCTGAATGCCCTTTGAAATATTGTTGGCGGCGTAAAGCGCCATCATCTCGCCGCTGGCGACAATATAAATCTCCTTCGCTTTACCTTCGCGTATGGGCATTGCAAACCCACCGCACACGACGTCGCCTAGGACGTCGTAGAACACGTAGTCAAGGTCCTCCTCATACGCGCCAAGGCGCTCCAAAAGGCCGATGGATGTGATAATACCGCGGCCCGCACAGCCCACGCCCGGTTCCGGCCCGCCGGACTCCACGCATTTGATATCCGCAAAGCCCTTTTTCATGACAAGATTAAGCTCAATGTCCTCTCCTTCTTCCCGCAGCGTATCAAGCACCGTCTGCTGCGCAAGGCCGCCTAAGATCAGGCGGGTGGAGTCCGCCTTCGGGTCACATCCGACGATCATGATCTTTTTGCCCATCTCGCCCAGCCCCGCTGTAAGATTCTGGGTGGTGGTGGATTTTCCTATTCCACCTTTGCCGTAAATTGCTACCTGCCTCATACCTGACCTCCTCAAATTTTTAAAAATAAACGGAGCCATTTCATCTAAACTGAAATGACTCCGTTGTCCGCGTTTTTTCTCTCTCCGTTTAAAAGCCCAATAAACCGCAAAAAGCCGTTTCTTTACAAAACGACTTCCTTGTCCGCGGCGCTATGCAAGCCCAAATGCATGCACAATATCCCTATTCTGTTTTTCGGCTTTTATTCCCGTTGCCCGCCTTGATTTGCAGGATACAATAATATATTATTCATCTCCTGCGGATATTGTGCGCATATGCCCTGCGCTGCATTTCTCTGTTGTCCGTGGTTTCCGAACATTTATACAGCGTATCCCGTATTTGTTTCGGCTATATGCGGCATTATAGCAATCACGTTTGCACATGTCAAATAATTTTTTATTTGACAAATCGCATATCCTATTGTATGTCTGCAAGAAAACAAGGCTCCACTTGCATTTTTGCTGTTTTTCATCTTATCCGCCGCATTTCCTCGGCAAAATCACCGCCTCCACAATTCCATCGCGGACGGTGACAGAGCAGGAAAGCGAACGCCGCAAAAACACGTCCTGTGTCCAGGGCGGCAAATGGCTGCAGGTAAGCTTCAGGGAAAGGAACGGCTCTTCCTCCAGAAAGCGCCGCAGCGCTTTTTTAGACGAAATCTCAGGATAGGCCCGCTGCAGCGCAATGAGGTCAAACACGTAGTTTCCATCCCCTTCAGGCGAATACGGCTCTTTGGAGGGTGCCGGGCTTTCGCTCTCCTCTCGCCTCCCCCGCCGGATATCCTCCAGTATGCCGTCGAGCAGTTCCGGCTGAAAATCGGGTGCTTCAAAAAGATGGAACCTTTGCCGGCTGAGCGCATGGTATGCGATACCGGCGATCTGTTTGCCCACCAAGATGCGGCAATCGCCTAGAGTTTCCATGAGACGTTCGAGCGCACCCCGCAGCGCCGAAGCATCCGTTGTGTTGTTATACGGATGCGTTTCAACGCACTGCCAGCCGGTATCCGTTTTATCATAGACCATGATTACAGCAGCATGCGCCAAGGCTGCGATCGTGCCGCTTTCTCCATCGCCACCGCAATTCGTTCCATACAGACATCCTCTTCTGCAAATTGATAATTGCGAATATATCATACTGACAACAGGCTGTAAAGAAGCTAAACATCTAGCCAGTGCAGTCAGTCCTATAATTCTTTCTCATTTCAGAGAGAGAATGATCCAGTTGGATTCCACTAATTACTCAACACTTTTTAATGCTTCTACCATGTTAACGCGGTCAAGCGTGCGGTTCGTGAGCCAACTGACGACGATGGCAAAGCAGAATGTAATCGCCGCTGAAAACAGATAGCTGGCAGGCTCAATGTGCACCGCGAAATGCATGGACGGCATATTGAGCGCGGTCGTAAGGAAGCCGCTTAAGACCCGGCCAACTGGCAAGCCAAGGAGAACGCCTGCCGCGGTCAGGATCATCGTTTCCTTGTTGACATACTGATGCACTTCAAAGTCGTGGAAGCCCAGTACTTTAATGGTAGCGAGCTCCCTTACACGCTCGGAGATGTTCGTGTTCGACAACGTAAAGAGCACTACAAATGCGAGCCCTCCTGCCATGACAATAATAAGGAGCATCACAGCATTGATCAGATCAAAGCCGAAGTCCTCATTCAGGGCAGCCGTGCTGACAGAAGAAAGTACGGAATCGTTATTGAGTAGCGTTTCGGCATATGCGGCCTGGTCGGTACAGGTATCCGATAGATGGGCAAGCACCCCGTTCGGGACATATTTGCCAAACAGCGTTTCATATAGATTTTGTGTCATATATACATTATTGCCTAGGTAGTTCTGTACAACATCGGATATAACAGCTTCGTGCTGCATGAGCTCCATATCCTGTACAGAAACGGTGTCGCCTGTCTTGAGGTTAAGTATGCGCGCCGCGTTCTGTGTCACGAAAATACCGCCGTCATTCAAGTGAATCAGCGTGCCTCTGAGATTTTCCGTACGAATATAATCCTCTATGGTAGAATCGTCGGGAATCACCATCAGTTGCACCTTTTCTGTTGCACCATCGGCATTACTAAGCTTCACGCTTTCAATGCGCAGGTTTAGAAAATCATCGACATTTCCGTCGGCAGATAGCTGCCGAATCAGGCCGTCGTTGTCATCTTCCTCGAATACAGCCATCAGATCATACTGATAGATGTCCCCATACTGCTTTGGCGCCAAATCCGCAATAGAGTCCTTGATCGCAAACCCACAGAGAACGAGGGCGGTGCACCCCATGATGCCTCCAACGGTCATAAATAAGCGTTTTTTATACCGGAACAGGTTGCGGACGGTTACCTTGTTCAGGAATTTGAGCCGTTTCCAGATTGCGGGGATGCGTTCCAGAAAGACACGGGATCCTGCGCGGGGCGCTTTGGGGCGCATAAGGGTTGCGGGCATTTGCACAAGCTCGCTGCGGCAGGTGAGCACGGTCGCCCCCACAATTCCCACCATAAACAGCAGGACACCTCCTATGCCGTAGAGGATGTCAAAACGCAGATAATACCATGGGAGGCTGTAAAGCTCCTCCAAAATTATTGCAATAAATTTCGGCATAAAAACAAAGCCGAACAAATCGCCTAAAATACCGCCGAGTAAACAGGCCGCAACAGCAAATAGGATGTATTTCCGGTAGACTGCGGCGTTACCAAATCCCAGGGCCTTATAGGTTCCGATCAGCCCGCGTTCTTCTTCCACCATACGGGTCATCGTAGTGAGGCTTACGAGTACTGCTACAAGCAAAAATATGATGGGAAAGATATTGCCTACGGCTTCAATGGAAGATAAATCGCTGTTTAGGCTGGAATAGCTGTCCAACGAAGTGCGGTCTTGAACATACCACTGTGTCAGATCGATATCATTTAGTTCAGCGTACGCATCCGCAAGCTTTTGGACGGCCTCTTCTTTCTTGCCGGTATATTCCTGCTCTTTTTCGATTAACTCCGCTTTGCCGTCTTCCAGTTCCTCTTTTCCATCGGCTATTTCTTTCCAAGCGTCTGCTATTTGTTGTTTGGCGTCGGCCGCTTCCGCGTTCAGCTTCTTTTCACCATCCGCTAGCTCGGCCTTACCCTTCTCCAGCTCGGCCTTGCCTTTCTCCAGCTCGACCTTTTTCTCTCTGATCGTCTTGCGGGCATCCGCCAGCTTCGCTTCTCCTTCGGCTAGTTCTGCCGCGCTCTCCCCCAGCTCCTGCAGAGCGGCCTGCTTTTGTTCGGAAAAGACGGCTTTCTGGGCATCCAGCGCCCGCTGGCCGCCGTTTACCTTGCCCATCCCCAGCGCAGCCTGCGTGCCGGCCACGGGTAAAGCAGGCAATTGCGCCATCTGGACCTCAAGCTGCTGGATTGTGGCCGTAAGGCCTGCCGCTTTGGTGGTTTTTACTTCACGGCTGGCTGTTACATTTGATACGGCTGCGTTTGCGGCGTCCAGCGTATTCCGGGCGCCGGCCACAGAGGCATCCGCCGCGTCCAGTTTATTCCGCGCGCCGGCAACTGCGAGCAGTTGAGCATCGTATTCCGGGGTTCCTTCTTGCAATCCGTTCAACTTTGCAATCTCTGCATTCAAGCCAGTTTGCGCCGCATCAACAGCGGACTGCTTTTCGGCAAGCGTAGCTTGCGCGGCAGCAACCTGTTGAACCGCAGCTTCAAGTTGCTGGTCCAGCGCCGCTATTTCCTGATTCACGATGCCTAATGCGGCTTGCGCCTGACTGATCTGCTGCGCCAGCGCAGCGTTCATGGTGCCCACCCGTTCCTGCAATGCATGGGAGAGGGCAGCACTTTCAGCGCCAGTCCCCCTTACAATAGCATTGTCATCGGCGCCGTTTGCGGCCAGGGCGGCGACGGCATTCACCAGAGCATTCCATTCATTCGCGGGCCATACGGTGCCAAAAGTGCTTCTCAGCTGAGAAATTCCGGAATTCAGCTGTGCGCGGGCCGCATCCAGTTGATTCTGAGCCTCATCGAGCTGCCGCTCGGCCAATGCGAACTGTTCTTCGGCCTGTTGCTGCCCTTCCACAAGCAGCCGCTTTCCCTCTACCAGTTCTTGTGCGTTTTTATTAAGTTCGACTTCCCCCTCCAGAAGCTGCGTTTCGCCCTCCGCAAGCTGCTTCTCGGCATCCGATAACTCCCGCTTCGCGCTTTCCAATTCCGCACGGGCATCCGCAATCTTTTTCTTCGCATATTTTTGCTCGTCGGAGAGAGTGGTCTCGCCATCTTTTAGCTCCTGCCCGGCCTTGGTGATATCGGTCCATGCGTCGGAGAACTTCCCGTCCGCCTCCGCAAATTTCTCACGCATGGTGTCTTCGGCGTCCATGATCTTGGTTTTCGCCTCTGTCAACACAGACTCAAAGCGCGCCTGTTCCCGTTGTTCTTTGATGCGGTGCTCAATGTTGCCGATAACGGTCTGTACCGCGTCTTCATATTCGTCAGAATAGCAGTTCATGTCCTGCGTTCCAGCCAAAACGATATATACCGCGGTAAATACATCACTCTTTGCATCCGCGGCAGTGATAAAAAACGTATAGTCGCTGGTTACGCTGGAACGGAAAACAGTTATGTTCCCATCACTTTGAATATCCATGGGATCCATTACCGCGCCGGTGATGGTATAGATGGTATTGGAAAAGGTCGGCGCTTCCGTTTCCTCCTCTAACTCCATCTCCATGTCCGCATCGATATCCCTATCAAGGGCATCCGCCTCCAAGACGCCTTCATAATCCGAACCGATCTCTGCTTCTTCCAGATTATCCTCGCTGTCCGCCTCGATATCTTCTTCTATGGTAAGCGTATCTCCTATGCTTTTGCCGCTTTCATCCAGATAGTCTTGCGTAACCGCGACTTCCCCTTTTGCTGCCGGCAACGAACCTGCAAGCAAATAGGGGACATTCAGGCCTTTTGCGCTCAACACTGTCATCTGGGCGCTCCTGCGCGCGCCGGATACATCCGTGTGAACGGTTTCGCTGTATGCGCCCTCGGCACTTTCCACGCCATCCACCTGCATCAAGGCGTCTAAATCTTCTTCCGTAAGCCCCAGCGTGGATAAGATACGGATATCGAATAAACGCTGCTTATCAAAGAATTGATCCGCCGAGTAATACATGTCAAGACAGGCCGCGTATAAGCCTGTCAGCATTGCCACACCCAGCGCCGTAATGATAAGAATGGATAAAAAACGTTTCCGGCCCTTTTGAATAGAACGCCAAATATCTTTCTGGTAGGATCTTTTCATATTCGCTACCATTCAATCTGCGCGATGGGCGTTGGCCTTTCGTTTTGTACGGTCTTTACGACCTTGCCGCTTTTAAAGTGGACCACCCTGTCGGCCATAGGCGCAAGCGCAGAGTTGTGGGTGATGATGAGTACTGTGATCTTTTCGCGGCGGCACATGTCCTGTAAAAGCTGCAAAATCTGCTTTCCGGTATTATAATCCAGCGCGCCCGTGGGCTCATCACATAAAAGCAATTTTGGGTTCTTCGCGATTGCACGCGCGATGGATACGCGCTGCTGTTCCCCTCCGGAAAGCTGCGCGGGAAAGTTGTTCTTTCGTTCCGCAAGCCCTACTTTATCCAGCGTTTCAGAAGCGTTAAGAAAGTCCTGGCGAATTTGTGCGGCCAACTCCACGTTTTCCAGCGCCGTCAAATTTGGCACCAGGTTGTAAAATTGAAACACAAAACCAATGTCGGTGCGCCGGTAGCCCACCAACCGCTTATGGCTATGCTTGGAGATGTTTTCGCCGTCTACGATCACATCGCCGGAGGTGGCGGTGTCCATGCCGCCCAATATGTTAAGCGCCGTGGTCTTGCCAGCGCCGGAGGCCCCCAGGATGACGGCCAATTCTCCTTCGTTTATTGTGAAGCTCGCGTCGTCCAGTGCACGGATCGCTGCACCAGCAGAGGCGTATTCCTTTACAACGTGACTGAATTCGATATATGCCATGGCTCTCCCTTTTACTGCATCTAAATAGCATCGCAAAAAAATACGGCATTTGACTTTTGCCTGCCAGATAATTATTATATAGACACGGTGTCGTTTTCACAACCGACAGATGTGTATAAAACGATTATTTCGCAACAAGACAGCTTGTACATGTCGATTTTAGAACAGCAGCAACAGAACTTGTTTTTGGGAGGGGAACCATTTTGTTAAAAGAAATGAAACCGGATAGAAAGACTCGATATACCCGTATGGTATTGCAAGATAGCCTGATTGAATTGATGAAAGAGAAGCCGATCTCAAAAATAACGATTAAAGAGCTATGCGAAAGTGCGGATATAAACCGGACGACCTTTTATGCGCATTATACCGACCAATATGATCTTCTTCGTAAAATCGAGGACGAAACTCTTTCATGGGTAAAAGAAAGACTTTGCGATCTCCTCGGCAAAACAGATAAGTACGAGGCTATGGCGGTTCTTGAGGGGATTTTCCAATACTTTACCGAAAACAGAAGCCATCTACAGGTTCTCATGAGCGAGCAAGGCGATATTAATTTCCAGAAACAGTTGTTTACGCTGATTTATCAGGAATGCGGCATCAATTTTTCAGCCGATAACAATATGGGCACAAATGACTATTTTATATTTGTTGTAACCGGCAGCGTTGGACTCATACAGCACTGGCTGAAAAATGGGTTGAACAAATCGACAAAAGAAATGGCTGAAATTATATTTAACGTGGCTTTCCAAATCGATAAGCTCCCTCTTAATTATTCTCCTGGGATGCCATTAAGAATTGAATAGTTTATTCAGCAAACACATGCTCCACCGTATGATCATATGCCTGCTCAATGCCTGGGCAGGCATTGAGCAGGTTGCCCGTAAATTCCGGCCCATTATCGGTTAGAATTTCCTTAGGAACGCCTCGGAACAGTGCGATTTTATTCAGTACCACGCACACCCTCCTGCCAGTCAGCGAACTGTCCACTTCAAGTGCCAGACATTCCGGGTAACTTCATCGATTACCGTGAGTACTCGGATATTTAATCCGTGGGCTGAAACGACCTTGAAAAAGGATAACGCGTTCAAAACCAACATTGAGTGCATTGACGAATATGGAATTGACGAAGTGACAGCAATAATGGAAGCTGCAAAAGGCTTCGCCCGATCTGACCTTAATCAAGACTATAACGTCAAAAATCTGGAGGAAGTTTACGCTGATTTTTATTACAATGCACTTTCATACTCTGAGGAAGTTAATTATATAGAGGACATTCTGAAAGTAGGAAAGAGAAACCAAATCACTGAAACTGGTGTTCTTGTAACAGACCCTTCTCTCGTTTATCAATGTGCAGATGGGTATTTCAGAGTTCGTGGGCGCGCATTGTTTAATATGAGTCATGCTTCCTCGAAGTTTGTCAAAGAGAACAAATTTGAACTAAATAAGTGGTATTGGTTCGACATCGAGTATAATGTCACCTTAATGAGCCCATGATCGATACAAGTTTGAGCATGGAAAATATGGAGTTTACAATTGGCTCTATATCTCTAATGGATGGACAGACGCAGATGCAAATATGATAGCACTGGCAGAGGCGCAAAAATAGCATAACGACCATAAGCGCTTCTTCTCTTTTCTCTCAGCCGGTAACCGGTTCCTTCAAGCGCATTTCGTTAACGAAATGTCTTTGATACTATATAAGCGTAATGCAGAGCATCGACGGATGTTTCGCATATGCGCTTATTCCTTTACAATAAGGGAATAATGGCCCGACGCGGCTGACATTTGCTTTGACTTCCATGGCATGCTATATTCTAATTGATAGCAGAATTCTACAAATATTAATTTTCCAGTTAGACTGCGCATTATTTAACAAGCAGCCATGGTTTTGATATCATGATTCGTTGAGAATAGGAGACAGTATTGTGGATAATCAAGATAACAAAAGCGCGCTTAAATTAAATAGTATTATTATCAAAGACATAAAGGACAGTCTGACAAAATCCATTTATACCAAAGCGGTGCTCGGAAAGCTTCCTGAATGGTTTGGAAATAAACAAGCCCTTGACGATTATGCCGAGAAGGTCGCTAAACTTCCATACTGGGCAGCATTGAATGAAAAGAATAGCTGCATCGGCTTTTTCGCCGTTAAAATGCATTATGGACACACAGGTGACATATTTGTCTGCGGAGTTCTTCCTGAATATCATTGTAATGGCATAGGAAAAGCTCTTTATAACATAGCGGAGGCATATTTAATACAAAACGGATGTAAATACATTATTGTTAAAACACTGAGCGATACGGTCAACTATGAACCATATGCTCGGACAAGAGAATTTTACAAAAGCGTTGGATTTAAACCGCTCATTACGCTGACTGAGATGTGGGATGAAAAAAATCCTTGTCTTATTATGCTTAAAACGCTTACTTGATGTAAAAACATCATAGCTGATAATAGAAGGTATATAAAAACTCGAGTTTGTCAAATCTATTGAGTTTCATATAATAGGAATTTAATTGCTTTCAATAGGCCGACCGCATAACGCTGGTGACAGTACCAACAATACCTGGGCGCGTTAAGCGCAGAAGATCAAAGGGAGCGGATTTTCCGCTCCCTTCAAATATCTCATAAAGCAGCGTGGATATTATCCTTCAAGTTCCCACGGACCATGGTGCTGTACTTTAAGACGATACTCTACGCCGCAGGAGATACACTCGTAATAATGATAGCATTCCCAAACCCATCGACCATATGTCGAAATTGTTGGATGATCTTGCCAAAAAAACAGAAGCTCAGGTTCATCTGAAACCTCATTATACAGGTATGCACTGTCTTCTCCGCAGTATCGGCAAATAGAGAAACTAGCAGCGGAAGTAGATGAGATCATTCCGAAAACCAAGATAAGAACAACAAGTAAAGCGAGTGCTCTTTTTGTACCCATATTAACCTCCAATTCATATATTTTTCAATAACATATCATCGAGATAAACCTGAATCAAGACGTAATTCAATAATCTGACAAACGTTTCAAAGGGAACGCAATATTCGCTCCCTTTGTTATATGCCGTGTATTTGTGAACAAGTTTTGTTATATCGGACAATCAAGCCTGCATAGTATCTAAACACCATTATGATGAGGTAAAAATATGGATATAGTTGTACATTATCCAAAAGACCCTGACCGCCTTCGTGAACTGCAACAGAAGGTTGCCGCAGTGCATGCAGAGGCGGTTGTTCGGCGTATACAGTCGATTCCCTGCCCCAAACAGCAGAAAGAGGAACTGTTAAAATCAATCATTAAGAATGCTCGATGAATTCTCACAGGTACTCATATTTCTAAGGGTAATTAACCTCTCCCAATATACCCTGGTCATCCTCATCTTATCGCTTTCCCATCGCTCTACGGTATTAACTTGAACACCTATATGCTCTGCAAAAAGCTTTTGTGTAAGGCGAGCTGATTTTCGTATAAACTTTATTTGTAGGCCTTGTCCTTGATAAAGGAATAAATTGTATTCATCGACTAGGTCAACAATATCAACTTCAAATAGACTAGCAATTCTCCTTAAAATATCGATCGGATAATACTTTCGTTCTACTTCTTCCATAGAGCTGTATGTAGTGCGATCTATCCCGATATATTGAGCAACTTCACTTTGCAGCATTGATTTTTGGTAACGGCAGAGGCGCAATTTCTCCGAAGTACTCTTGTAGGCTTTCAAGTTGAGGCCAGGCTTGTTGTACTTTTCTCCATCAGCTAATAAATGAGGCTGTAATAGTTGGAAGCTATGAATATAGAGAGGCGCAAATGATGCCTTTTCTCCCGAATGCGCCATGATAAAAAGACTTTCTCCTATTCGTGATAAAGTACGCCATTTAACATTGTGAGCAACGGGGTTTTCAACATTAGTTGAAAAAGAGTCCGTTATGATAGAATAGCATTTTCGATGCATCTTGCGGCATACGTCGCAAGCGCGGTGCCCTTTTGCGCATCATAGGTGGAAACCGCTTTGATGAGGCCTATCGTGCCGATGGATATGACGTCGTCGCTGTCCCGGTTTGTTCCGGTAAATTTTTTTGCGATATGGGCGACCAGGCGCAGATTGTGTTCAATGAGCATGGACCTTGCTTCGTCATCCCCATTTGCGTAGCGCGCAAGGCATTCTTTTTCCTGGTCCGGAGTCAGGGGTTCGGGGAATGAGTTTCCATTGTTGATGTAAGCGGCAAAAAAGAACAGGTCCTTGCAGAGCTGCATCAGGATATCGAGCATACGCCAATACCTCCCTAATTCTGCGGTGTATCAGCATATGCTTTAGACAGCTTGTTGGTTGTTTGTCCGGGAAAAGTCTATTAGGGAGATAAAAGAAAAGGCGTTGTTACGTCAGCTTTTTGCGCAGCATATCGCCTGCCTGTAACGGCTGTTCCGCCGCGATCCATAGGCGCTGCTGCGGGTGGGGGGCTGAAGCTACCTCTTCCCCATCCTCCGTCCGCATGGAAGCAACGGTAATCGTCTGGTCTATGCTGCCGGGAGAAAGTATCTCCAGCGTATCCCCCAGAAAGAAGCGATTGCGCTGCTCAAGTAACGCGCTACGCTGCGTTTCGTCGTATTCGAGGACCACCGCGGAAAGCTCATGCGTCTGCACATAGCTTGCGCTGTGCGTCATCTGCCCTTCGGCTCCCGGATTCCCGAACGCAAAACCAAAGGTATAAGGCCGATGGCTGGCTTTATGAAGCTCCTCAATGAATGCAGCGTCCGGCGGTTCATAAAAGGGACTGTTCAGGTACGCGTCGAGCGCCATGCGGTAGGCATTCACGACGGTGGCCACATAGTAGACGCTCTTCATGCGGCCTTCGATCTTCAGGCTGTCAGCACCCGTTGACAGCACTTCATTCAGCCTGGGCAGCAAATTAAGGTCCCGGGAATTGAGCATGTAGGTTCCGCGCTCATCCTGCTCTATGGGAAAATACTCCCCGTTTTTCCCCCGCTCCCGCAGTTCGTATGTCCAGCGGCAGGGCTGCGCGCATTCGCCCTTGTTGGAGTCTCTCCCATTGATGTAATTGCTCAGTAAGCAGCGCCCGGAATAGGAAATGCACATGGCGCCGTGGACAAAAAGTTCAATTTCAAGCCCGGACACCTTTTCTTTTATGCCGCGCGCTTCGGTAAGAGAAAGCTCCCGCGCAAGCACGATGCGCTTGACGCCCTGCTCCTGCCAGAACCTTGCGGCATGGGAATTAAGCGTGTTTGCCTGCGTGCTCAAATGCAGCTCCATATCGGGCACATGTTCCCGCGCAAGGCGAATGACGCCGGGATCGTTGACGATCAGCGCGTCAGCGCCCGCCGCGTGAAGATCGTTTAAAAATGAAGGCAGACCGATGAGCTCGTCATCTCGCGCAAAGGCGTTGACCGCCACGTAGACGCGCTTCTTCTGTTTGTGCGCAAACCCGCATGCCTCAAAGAGCTGATCCAGCGTAAAGTTATCCGCAAAATTCCTGAGGCTCATTTGCCGCATACCGACATACACGGCATCCGCACCAAAGCGCAATGCCGTGTAAAAGCGTTCCATATTGCCCGCAGGGGCCAACAATTCGGGAATTTTCATATCATACTATTCTCAAATAAAAAGTTGACGCTTTTGTTTGGTCTCGCATGCGGAATGAATCCGCCCGCGCTCCCGCCGCTGCGCGGCGCGTGTCGCTATGGCGCCACGATACTAATATCGTTTTTAAAACGATATTAGTATCAAGACCAGTACTGGGAGTATTTTGCGATGTTCGCCTCATGCTCCTCAAGTGTTTTTGCAAATATCAGCGCTTCGTTCTCCGGAAGAGCCATATTGCAAAAAAACTTGTATCCGCCTTCGATATACTCTTCGTTCGGATAAAGCGCGGCTTCTATTGCCAATTTGCCGGGGTTTGAAATGGGCCCGGCGGGAAGCCCGCCATACAGGTACGTGTTATAAGGCGAATCGGTCGCCTTTTCCTCTGCCGTATAAACATATTTGTTCACCTTGAGCGCGTACTGCATGGTGGCGCAGGACTCAAGGCGTTCCCCGGCGTTCAGACGGTTGTGGAATACCGCGGAAACCTTGTAGAAATCCTCTTTGACGGACGCTTCGCGCTCGATGACGGAGGCGAGCGTAATGACGTCGTCTATGCTCATATCCATTTCTTTTGCACGCGCCAGGTATTCCTCTGTAAATATTTCGTTAAAGCGCACCAGCATCTTGTTGATAATGCTTTCGGGAGTCGCGTCCGCAAATACCTCATAGGTATCCGGGAAGAGGTAGCCTTCCAGGAAGTAATCGCGCGGTTTTTCCGGCTTCTCCTGTATGGCCGCCAAGAACGGATAGGTTTCAAATGTCTTTTTGTCGTTGCACAGACGCAAAAATTCCTGTTCGTCCACGGTAAGGCCTGCCTGCTGCATGGACCAGAGCACGCCGCTTATGGTATATCCTTCCTGGACCTTGAGGTTTACGGTCTGCCTTGGCGGGTTGCCCGCGCATATAATGTCCACAATTTCCGGGATATCCATGTTTCTTGAAAGAATGTAGGTGCCGGATTTGAGCTTGTTAGCCTTGCCTACAAAATCTACATATACCTTAAAAACCGCCGTATTGGAAATGAGCCCGGGCTCGTCGCCGCCAAAAGCGTGATAGAGCTTGGTGGCGACGGCGCTCGCAGAATCGTTTTTTTCCACCACGAACGCCACAGGGGTGGCATCGCTGCTGTTCACGGGTTTAATATAGCGGTCCAATACATAATTGATCCCAATCGAAAAAACCGCATACGTTATAGCAAGGCTTAATAAGAGCACCAATACGGGCCGTAAAAACCGCCATGTATTTTGTAAGGCCGGCGACGGCCCTTTAAAACGCCATTTTTTAGGCATAAGCTTCCTCCGTTGTTGTGTTTCTGCCTTACGTCCATTATACCAAGTACGGAAGGTGCGCGCAACAAAGCGGGCCATTCGGGAAGATTATCCATCGAGCATGCTCAGATCGGCCTCCACGGCTTCGGCCAGAAGCTTGTACACGCTTCCCAACAGGCTGTTGAGCCGGTATTCCGCCAGCAGGAATTCCGCGGCGTTCGGATCAAACTGCAAAAGTTCCCCAATATGTTGGAGCTGTTGAAGCGTTTGGGGGGATTGTCTGCCCGCCATGGCGTCCGCCTGCGCTTGCATCTGAAGCCTTTTGTACTCCTTGTAAAATCCGCGGATACTGTTGTCTTGCATGGCCTTTTCCCGCGCGCTGACAAACCTAAGGTATTCTTCGCTTTGGCGAAGCTCAAATGCAAGAGCCTGCGCTGCCTGTGTGATTGCCATATACGGCCTCCTTCCGATGTAAAGAGTAAAGCGCCGCTAAAAGCGGCGCCTTATGCCATTAAGGAATTTCTACGATGATGGGCAGTATCACCGGGTTGCGTTTTGTTTTGTTGTACAGATATTCGCGCAGGACGTTGCGCATGCCGTTTTTGATGTTTGCCCAATCGGACTGGTGGTGCTGTTCAAACAGCGCGGCCTGCGGGCGTACAAGGTCGCAGGCTTCGTTGATAAGGTCCTCCGATTCGCGCACATATACAAACCCGCGTGAAATAATATCCGGCCCAGCCAGAAGCTTGCCTGTCTTTTTCTGAAGCGCGATGACGATGGCAACAAGCCCGTCCTGGGACAGGAGGCGGCGGTCCTTCAGTACCACGTTTCCGATATCTCCCACGCCAAGGCCGTCTATCATGACGCTTCCCGCAGGCACGCTGCCGTTGATCTTGCCGGAGTTGACCGTAAGCTCCACGATGTCCCCGATATCCGTCATAAAAACATGCTCGGCATCCATGCCCATCTCCTGTGCGAGCTGGCCGTGCATGTAGAGGTGCCGGTATTCGCCGTGCACCGGGATAAAATACTTGGGTTTGGTGAGGTTGAGCATCAGCCTGAGCTCTTCCCGGCAGGCGTGGCCGGAAACATGGACGTCCGCCATCTGGTCGTACACCACCATTGCGCCCTTCTGGAACAGCTGGTTGATTACGCGGGCCACGCCGCGCTCGTTTCCGGGGATTGCCGAAGCGGAAATGATGACGGTATCGCCTTTGCCGATGTTGAGCTTGTGCGAGGAGTTCGCCATGCGGAACAGCCCGCTCATCGGTTCGCCCTGACTGCCGGTGGTAATGACGCAAACCTGATCGTCCCGGTATTTGCGCAGCTTCTCAACCTCCACGATGCTTTCCTGGAGGATGTTGAGATACCCCAGTTCAATCGCCGTCTGCGCGATATTGACCATGCTGCGGCCCTGGAAGCAAATCACGCGCCCGTGAGCGATCGCAACGTCCGCCACCTGTTGGATACGGTAAATGTTGGATGCGAAGGAGGCCACAATCACCCGGCCCTCCGCCGTATCAAAGTAATGCTCGAATGTCTTGCCGATTTCACGCTCGGATTGCGTATGGCCGGGGCGTTCCACGTTCGTGCTGTCCGACATCAGCGCAAGCACGCCCTTGGAGCCGTAATGCGCAAACCGGGCGATGTTCATGGGCTCGCCGTCTATAGGCGTATAGTCCACTTTGAAGTCCCCGGTATGGATCACGGTGCCGATCGGCGTCGTGACGGCAAGCGCCACGGCTCCTGCTATGGAATGGCAGGTCTTGATAAACTCGATGTTGAAGCAGCCCAGCTTCAGCGTATCCCCCGGGCTCACGCAACGGAGCATTTCCTTGCCGAGCTTTTGCTCCTCGAGCTTATGCTCAATAAGGGCAATGGTCAGCTTTGTGCCGTAAACGGGGACTTCCGGAAATTTTTGCAGTGCAAAGGGCACCGCGCCGATATGATCCTCATGCCCATGGGTAATCAAAAAACCGCGCAGCTTGTCTATGTTTTTTTCCAGGTATGCCATGTCGGGGATGACGAGATCAATGCCCAACATTTCTTCGTCGGGGAAAATCAGCCCGCAGTCAATTACGACAATATCTTTCCCGTATTCAAGTACGGTCATGTTCTTGCCGATCTCGGTCACGCCGCCCAACGGAATAATCTTTAGTTTTGAAGCCAAATATAACTCTCCTTTTTAATAGGAAGCTCATACCGGAGCGCGCGCCCTTTTGCTAAGCCTTACCGCCTGTCCTGCGTTCAACAGGTGGTATTG
>JAEYHP010000080.1 GCA_023409435.1 Bacillota bacterium
CGGTACAGGTTTTCGTCCGCCCGGGCGATCAGCTTTTCCGCCGTATCGGTATCGCTTTGGAATATGGCAACGCCGCCGCTAATTGTGATTTTTACGGTCGGCTCCTCCTCAAACCACACCAATTCCTCCGTCGTATTTCTTATTCGCTCCGCGATCCGGTATGCCTCCTCCAAAGGCGTATATGGCAAAATCACCAGGAACTCTTCCCCGCCGTAGCGCCCCACCACATCCGTATGACGTACGCCTTCGGTAAGACACTTTGCTAGCTTTATCAGGACTTCGTTGCCCTTTAAATGCCCATAGCGATCATTGATGCGTTTAAAATAGTCAAGGTCAAACAGCGCGATGGAAAGCGGATACTGGTACCGCGCCGCTTCCTCTGTTTTTTTCAAAAGAAAATCTATGATATAGCGGTGGTTGTAGAGTTTTGTCAGATCATCCGTTACGGAGAGCTTTCTTAAATCTTCCGTCCGCTGTTGAACAACGTCCTCCAAATGCGTGTTCAGGTGGCTTAGCTCCCTGTTCTTTTGCACGAGCGTATCGCAGGTGGACCGTATGGTTTCGGACATGGCGTTAAAGGAAGCGGCCAGCTCCCCAAGCTCGTCCTTTCGATGAATGTCGATCCGCCCGCCCCAGCTGCCGCCGCAGACGATCTGCACACTGGAATTGAGCATGCGGATGGGACGCAGTATGATCCGCGCAATGCCCGCGCCTACCAGCAGGGACAATGCAAGGGCGATAGCAAGCATGATAATAAGCCTTTGGTATAGCGCATCCTGATCGGTAATAAGATCCCTCTGCGGCATGGCAATCAAAACAATCCAATTGACATTCGCGCCGTCTTTATAGGTATAGCGGCTCAGACTTAAATACCGGCTTTCTGCATTGATCTGATATTCTCCCAGACTGGAGGAAAAACCGGGGTAGAGCGAGGAATTTTCTGAAAGAATATCCCAGCTTTCTTTGAGAATGCCCGCCGCACCTGAAGCATGGACCCGCTCGAGCGTATCCGAAAACAGCGGAAGCGAAGCATCCGACGAAGCGATCACAAGCCCGCTTTCCTCCAGCAGATAAATTTCGGAACGGGGCGTTACGGCCACACGAGAAAGGAATTCGGAAAGCCTGTTTAATAAGATATCGGCGCCGAATACGCCGATCACATTGCCCGCGTCATCCATAAGAGGTGCGGACGCCGTAATGCCAAGCGTAGGTTCGCTGACTCCGGCATATATCTCGGACCAATAAATTTGCCTGCTTCCCTTTGCTTCTGCGAACCAGGAGCGGCTTCTTGGGTCAAACGCCTCAACGCGTTTTTTTAGTGAAAGAATATTGCCTTCTTCATCCGCATCGTTTACAAGGAACGCCCCAGCCTTCATTTGGGGCGTATGGGAGATCGTGTATCCATCGCCCGCAGAACCTGAGGATACGATGCCGCCCTTCTCGTTTGCGAAATAGACATAATCCGCCTGCCTGTTTGCGACCACTTCCCGGAGGAATACCTTCCCTAGCTTGTCCGGCTCGGAGTAGGGAAGTTGCCCGTTCTGCGCCAATTCGATATTGAGCGCATTGATAGCTTCTGCACCTTGCAGGTTGTAGGTCAATTGCTCGCCGATAATCTGAAGTACCCGCTGCGTAATCCCTTCCGCGCGGGCTTGGCTGACCTGCCCGATAAACCCGGAAAGCTGGACATAGACCGTCACCGTCACAAAGAGCAGAATAAAAAGGAAAGCTAATAAAATAAGCCTTTTCAAACTTACCCGGTCGAGGATTGTATGGATGCGATTTTTCATACGCTCACCCCATTTCGGGACAGGATCGGGATCATATCATGAATATACCCGGTAGGATTCTGCTCCTACCGGGTATTTTTTATTTTTTTCGGATCAATTTGTTGGAACCCGCAAAAAGAAATGGATGTCTAGCCGCGGAACAGTTCCCGCTTGTTTTCTATAAAAGCTGGCAGCTTATTGAGGTACGTCGCAATATCCTTGGGCGCGGGCAGACGTTCCACCCTCAAATCCCGCCCCAGAAACACGCGTTTGGTCATGGACCCCGCGCCGTGCGCCATGATGCTGACGGCTTCCTCCATCATATCCACGTTGTAGATGCATTCCCTGCCGGGCACGGCGTAGCCCACGTTCTCAAGGTTGCCGCGCATATACTTCTGGCGGTACATGTAATAAGGCTGCATGCCCATACTGTCCGCATACTCCAGGCCGAGCTCCACCATGCGTTCTGCCTCCATGGGTTCGGGCAGCGGATAGGCCTCTATTTGCTCCTTTAAACGCGAAGAACGCTTGACCGCCAGCGTATGCACAGTAAGGTTGTCGGGGTTGAGCGCCTTAATTTGTTTGAGCGTGTCCTCAAACTCCGCAACACCTTCGCCGGGAAGGCCCGCGATGACGTCCATATTGATGCTGCAAAACCCGATCTCCCGCGCCAAACGGTAGACTTCGACAAGTTCTTCCGGCGTATGCTCCCGCCCGATCCGTTTGAGCGTTTCAGGCTGCATGGTCTGCGGGTTCAATGAAATCCGGCCCACGCCCGCCGCATGCAGCGCCTGGAGCTTTTCTTTATTTAAGGAATCCGGCCGTCCTGCTTCCACGGTCAGCTCCATGCCAAAGCCGCCGTAACAGTTCCCGGCATGCTCCGACAACCTTGTCAGTTGATCGGCCGAGAGCACGGTGGGTGTGCCGCCGCCGACATAGGTACTGCGTACATGGAACCCCGCATCCCGCACGATGGCCGCGCTTAAGGAAATTTCATTGAGCAGCGCGTCAAAGTACGCGTCCGGCACGCCCTTATCTCCCGATACCACGGAAGGAAACGAGCAATACAGGCAGCGCGTCCTGCAATATGGGACGCCGATATACAGGCTGACGTCGTCAGGTCCCACGCTTTCTAAAATTGGCCTCTGGACCTCCACGATTTTTGAGGCAAGCACGGCCTTTTGGGGCGTAACGTCGAACCCTTCAGAGAACATGCGCAGCGCTTCCCGTTCGCCGAGGTCTTCGACCAGCTCGCGCAGCAGCTTTGTAGGACGTATGCCGGTCAGCGACCCCCACGGCAGCAGAACATCGGGTTCCAGTTGGCGCAGCACGCGAAAAAGCGCGATCTTCATGGCGCGCTTTTCCTGCCGCTTTTTTAAAAGCTGTGCGTCGTTAAGGCTTGCTTTTACCGGAATGGAAGCGGAGAAAGATATGCCGTCCTTTTGGCCTTGCGCGGACGCCAGATACGCATCTTCTTGGGTGAGTACAACAGATAACGCGTATCCTTCCGCACCTTCCCAGGCGGGAACAGCTTCGATTTCCGCCATGCCCATGTATGCGCGGACGATTTCGCACAAATCGTTCCAATATTCTTCCTTGTTGGTGTGAAGCCTTACCACCCGAACCCCCTGTAATGGCGGATAAACGTATTGCGCTCGCGCTCCACCTCCATGGTGGTAATGCGGTTATGGCCGGGGTAGAGCGTATAATCCCCGTCAAGTGGAAAGAGCTTGTTGACGATGGAACGGTACAGGTCCCTTTCATCCGAGCCGGGGAAATCCGCCCGGCCCGCCCCAAGGCGGAATATGGTATCGCCCGTGAACAGCGAGCGGGTGTGTTCTTCCAAATAGCAGACGCCTCCCCGCGTGTGGCCGGGCGTATGGAGCACATGGAGCTTTGTTCCCACGGCTTCTATGATATCTCCGTCCTCCAGTAGCAAGTCCGGCGGAACCGGTACACTGTGAAAGTCCATCATGGCCCCAAGGCTTTCGATATCGCTAGTCAGCATTCCCGCGTCCTCCCGGTGGATGCAGATTATGGCGCCCGTCTTTTCTTTGATACCCGCGACACCGCCGATATGGTCAAAATGCCCGTGGGTCAAGAGTATATGCGTGCAGGTAAGGTTTTTTTCTGCAATATAGTTGAGTACAGGCGCTTCTGCCGCAGGGTCAATCAGGGTGCAGGAGCCGCCGTCCTCCCACAGCACATAGCAGTTGACGTCTAAAGGTCCGCAAACGATGGCTTCAATATGCATCAGAACAACCTCTTGCTTTCGAGCAGTATGGTAACGGGGCCGTCGTTGAGCAAGGAAACCTCCATCATCGCCTGGAATTCCCCGGTTTCTACAGGAACCATCTCCTTGAGCAGGCGGATGGCCTCCTCATACAGCGGAAGCGCGTTTTCCGGCCGCGCTGCCTTGCTGAAGCTCGGCCTCCGGCCGTTGCGCGCGTCGCCGTAGAGCGTAAACTGGGAGACAAGCAATACGCTTCCGCCTTCATCGAGTACAGAACGGTTCATTTTTCCTTGCTCGTCCTCAAATATGCGAAGGTTTGCGACCTTGTCGCAGATGTATTTGACATCCTCGCTTGTATCCGCTTCTTCGATGCCCAAAAACACGAGCAGCCCTTTTTCGATGCTGCCCGTCACATTCCCTTCAACTGTTACGCTCGCGCGACTAACGCGCTGTACCACCGCACGCATGGTTCCTCCTGAAATTTGCTTCAATTACCGGAACGGTATACTTCCGTAACCGCCTTGATTTTGCGCAAATTCTTTATGATATTGTTGAGCTGCGAGGTGTTGGTGATGTCAAAGGACATCTGCACATACACCATACCGTTTTTATCCGTTTTCGCATTGATTGTCTTAATGTTGACGTTCATGCTCAAAAGCACCTGGGAAACGTCCATCAATATGCCCGGCCTGTCGCCCGCGGTAAGGTTGATGTTGGCCGTGTAGCTGGACTTTTCGTCGACCGCCCACTCCACAGGAATAATCCGGCCTTCCTCCCCCACCAGTTCCCTGGCGTTGGGGCAGTCCTTGCGGTGTATGGATACGCCGCGCCCGCGCGTGATGTAGCCGATGATATCGTCCCCCGGAACGGGACTGCAGCAGTGCGCAAAACGCACCATCATATTCGGTTCCCCATGCACGATCACGCCGTGCATGCTGGTGGATTTGCGCTCTACGGGCCGCT
This sequence comes from Bacillota bacterium, assembly GCA_023409435.1. Lineage (GTDB taxonomy): Bacteria > Bacillota > Clostridia > Christensenellales > CAG-138 > JAEYLA01. The sequence goes on from JAEYHP010000080.1 coordinate 4,966, forward strand.
GCTGGAGGCTGCCGCCTTCCTCTATGGCGCGCATGCGCTGGAGCATTTCTTCTTCCTGCGCCTGCTTGCGCTGCTTTTCCATCAGGCGGTGGAGCACCTGCCCGGTAGAAATGCCGCCGTAGCCTATGGCATTGTAAACGTCGTCCATGTTGCTCATGTTGAGCTTTTTTAGTAGGTCCGCGTAGAACTCGGGCTTCGTCAGCTGGGAAAGCTGCTGCCCGTGGCGCTTGGCGGCGCCTTCCAGCATTTCACGGCCTTTTTGGACGTTTTCTTCCCGGTTGGCTTTTTTGAACCACTGGCGGATCTTGGACTTGGCCTGCTGGGTCTTGACGATATGCAGCCAATCCCGGCTGGGACCAAGCTGGTTGGCGGAGGTGACGATCTCCACCACGTCGTTGGTTTTGAGCTTATAGTCTAGGCGCACCATGCTGCCGTTCACCTTTGCGTGCTGGCAATGGTGCCCGACATTGGTATGAATGCGGTAGGCAAAATCAAGCGGCGTGGAGCCGGTGGGAAGATCCAATATTTCTCCGCGCGGCGTCAATACGAAGACGTATTCGCTGAAGAAATCCTTCATCACGCCGTCCACAAAGTCCCGCGCGCTGTCGGCGTCGTTTTCCAGCTCCAGCGCCTGCCGCAGCCAAGCCATTTTGCCGTCCAGATCGTCCTGTGCGCCGCGGCCCTCTTTGTACATCCAGTGCGCCGCGATACCGTATTCCGCCGTGCGGTGCATTTCAGAGGTACGGATCTGCACCTCGAACGGTAGGCCGTGGTCGCCAAAGAGCGTGGTGTGCAGCGAGCGGTACATGTTGGTCTTGGGCATGGCGATATAGTCTTTAAAACGCCCCGGCATCGGCTTCCATACGGAATGGATGACGCCTAAGGT
>JAEYHP010000129.1 GCA_023409435.1 Bacillota bacterium
GCGCACAGCTGGGTGATGAGCTTTCCAACCGAACTTGATTCGTTCCGGGCATACGCCGCCACATTCCCGGACACCTGTTTGCTGCTGGTGGATACCTACGATACGCTGCACTCCGGTGTGCCCAACGCCATCACCGTGTTCAAAGAATTGCGCGAAAAAGGCTATGAACCTATCGGGATACGACTCGATTCCGGGGACCTTGCATATCTTTCTAAAAAGTCCCGTGAACTGCTGGATGCAGCCGGTTTTGAAAACGTCAGGATATACGCTTCCGGGGATCTCGACGAAACGCTCATACGGGATTTAAAGGCGCAGGGCGCGCGCATCGACGTCTGGGGAGTGGGAACGCGGCTTATTACGTCGGACGATCAGCCCGCTTTGGGCGGGGTCTATAAAATGTCCGCCGAGGTGGTGGATGGTAAACTGATTTCAAAAATCAAGCGCAGCGACAACCCCGCCAAGGTGACCAACCCCGGCTATAAAAAGGTGTACCGCCTCTATCGAAACAAAAACGGCAAAGCCGTTGCGGACCTCATGACGCTGGCGGATGAAACGATCGATACAGCGCATCCGTTGCGCCTGTTTGATCCGGAGCAGACATGGAAAACCATGACGGTGACCGATTTTACCGCAAGGGAGCTGCTTGTCCCGGTGTTTGTGGACGGGGAACTTGTATACGACCTTCCGGATATCCATACCATACAGGCATATGCCAAAAAAGAGCTTGCGTCCATGTGGGAGGAATACATGCGCCTTCTAAACCCGCATACGTACAAGGTGGACCTTTCGGACCGGCTCTATGACCTCAAACAGCGGCTCCTCCGGGAGTATTCAAGCGTGCTATGAAAAAGCTTCTCATCGTATTCGTTCTTATTTTCTTATTGCCGGGTTGCGTCAGGCAGCAGCCCACTTTAGTGGGCGAGCCTACGCCCGCGCCCACGCCTACGCCCGCGCCTTCCCCTGCGGCGCAGAGTGTAACGAACGAGCCCTGGGCAAAGGACGCTACGGGTGCTCTGATCTATGACGAAACCAATCATTTCGAGCGTTATCTTACGTTTACCAACATCCGCGTATTTGAATACGAGGGCGGCACGCTGATGGAGGGCGTCTGCGAAAACGCCTACCCGAAAGCGCTCACCGGCAGCTATGAAATCGTGTTTACCGACAAGGATGGTGCGGAAATCGCCCGCGCCGATGTGCTCACCCGCGGGGAAACGGATACCTTCCAGCCGGGAAAGACCGTCGTTTACGCCTCGATCGATACGGATATGGACATACTGATGATGCAGTTTGCACTTAAGGCAAAGCAGCCGGTCGGAGAAAAAGAAGAGTAAGCTGCCGTTTCTCCCCATATATTTTCCGGGAGGTGCCATATGCTCAAAAAAGAGGCAAGCGTGTTGTATGGACGGCTGCTTGATATTCTTACGCAGCATTCTGATTTCCAGGCGGCACAGTTTAATAAAAAAGCGCTGCGGGAACTGCTCCAAGGCTGCGGTTTTCGAAGCGGAATAGGCCTGCTTCTTGCGAAGGACAATTATAACAGCAGGGATATTTTGGACCTGTGCCTGCCCGTTATGGAGCGCCTGTGCCCCGGGGATCCACCCGGGGACTGGCTGTTTTTTATATACGGCATGCTTGTAGAGGGCCTATTCCCGCCGGAGAAAAAAGATCCGGCTTCGGTAGAGCGTATGTGCGCAAGCCTGTTCTATCTGGGCGTATACCGCCTGCTCTTGGAAGAAGAGCAGCAGGAAAAGCCCTTTGCGCCGGATACACATTTTCAGTTCGCCTCCTTCGAGGAGTGCAAGGGGAGCCCCACCCGGCAGCAATACGCTGAGTTCTTAAGAGTAGCGCAAAGCGACTTTTTTGTTGAACTCATGCGCATCGGCCGGGATAGTATGCCGTTCGATATGCTCAGCCATGTGGCGGGTGTGCACCATGTCGCCATGCGGATAGCGCGCCAGTTAAAGGGGAAGGGAATACCGGTAGACATCCCGCTGATCTCCGCCGCCGCCGCCACGCATGACGTCGGCAAATATGGCTGCAAGGGGGAGGAGCAAAAGCGCATCCCGTACCTGCACTATTACTATACGGAGCAATGGCTCAGGCGCCACGGGTTAAACGCGGTTTCGCATGTTGCGGCAAACCATTCCACATGGGATCTGGAGCTTGAAAACCTGCCCGTAGAGTCCCTGCTGCTGATTTATGCAGATTTCCGGGTAAAAAGCGTAAAGAGTCCAAACGTGCGGGAACGGACGCAGTTTCTCACGCTTGCGCAATCCTACGCTGTCATATTGAACAAGCTTGACAACGTGGATGAAAAAAAGTGTTTGCGGTATGAGCGCGTCTACCGCAAGCTTGCGGATTTTGAAGCGTACATGGTCTCTTTAGGCATCAATACCGATCCGTTTTCGGATGAGGCGCTTTCCCCAGTACAGACGGACGCCGCGCTGCTCGAAGGGTGGGAAGCGGTCACTGCATTAAAATTTCAGGCCATTTCCCACAACCTGACGCTGATGCACCGCATCAGCTCGGAAACGTCGTTCGCGGACCTTTTGGAGGACGCGCGCACCCAGACGGAATGGCAGAACATCCGCACTTATATCGATATCCTCAGCGAATACTTCACCTACATGACGCAGAAGCAAAAAAGCCAGACCATGCGCTTTTTATACGAGCTGTTCATGCACAGCCACGGCGATATCCGCTACCAGGCCGCTACGCTCTACGCTCGGATACTGGCCGGCTACGATACGGTATACCGAAAAGAACTGCCCCCGAATATCACGCTGCCTCAAGACGGCCCTGCGAGCTTCGATATCTGGCGGGAAAGCCTTTCCATGATACTTTTGCCGGATCACAAGATTGCGCCAAACCACAGCGCCTGGATCTCTTATACGCTTAAGGTAATACTGCCCGCGCTGTTTTCAAGCTGCAAGGCGGCGGATGTGGAGAGCTACCTTCAAATTTATCTCAGTTGCTTTGCAAACGAAGACTATCTGGAGCCTTCTGTCGCGTTCGTGCTGCTGGACAGCCTGTTGCATGTTCCCGCCGCAATCATTCAAAAAGAATCGTTCGCGCAGCCGCTTCAGATTGCGGCCCGGCTGGCGGCTCTTAGTGAAACGCGCATGCAAGCGGCTGCGCTGCGCCTCATCAACCATGTGTTAAGGCGGGAAGGCGAGAGCGGATATTTCCGGCCATTTATAGAAAACGTGATTTCGGCGCTGCCCGGGGAGAGGGAAATCAGCATAGACTTCCTGCTTTCTCTGACTGCGCAGCATTTACCTGACCATCAAGACGAACAGGCGCGCTGCGAGCTTCGCTTATCTCGCTTAGACAGCGCGGATTTGTTCCTGGAAAACCTCAAGACAGCCACGCCGTGGATTATAAAAGAGATCAATATCGCGCTGCTGCTATACCGCGTACATCACGGCGGGCAGGCGCAGGCGTTTCAGGTGGCGGCGCATGTCGCAAATCTTATCCGCGTGAGCGAGCGGTTTGCCGTGCGCAACCGGGCGGGGGAGGCGCTCATTCAGTTGGCACCTGTACTCACGCTGGACCAGCGCAACGAGATTGCGGTGGAACTCGTACGGGGCCTGGAAAGCGCGAGCCACGAGTTTTCCAAGTACATCCCGCAGTACCTCGGTCAATTCATGCTCTATCTGCACCCCAAAGAAATGGATGAATCGCTCAACGAACTGACGCATTACGTCAAATCTGCGAACGAGCATACCGCCTGTGTCACGCTGGAAACCGTGGGTATCTTGCTGCAGCATTATACCGAAGACTACCGCAGCGCGTTTTCAGAAACCGCAGACGTGTTTGAAGAACGCAAGCGCCGGATGCTGAGCATGCTTTTAAGCAGCCTTGCGCATCACAACGAATCCATTGCCCGCGTGGCGCTGTTTGTGTTGGGCAAGTACCTGTTTGGCGGGACATTGGCGCATGCGGAAAAATGCCAAATGTTCCGCGTGCTGTACAAAAAGCTGCTGCTGCTCGTGAATGAGCAGACGCCAGGAAAGCTTACGTTTTTCAGCAACGCAGCTTCGCTCAACCACATTTACCGTTTTACCATTGAGGAAGAAACATCGGATACCCCCATGGTTTTAGAAAGGGTGAAAAAAGCCGTATTCTTCCCGGGTACGTTCGATCCGTTTTCGGCAAGCCACCTGGGCATCGTCAACCAGATGCGCGCGCTGGGGTTTGAA
>JAEYHP010000138.1 GCA_023409435.1 Bacillota bacterium
AATCCACCGATACGGTTCCCGTGCGGCGGGGTTTGATAAATGCGCGAACCGCCGCGTGGGCGGGGTGGGCGTCATACGCGTGCAGGCCCTCCATATCGTCAAACGTGGCAATCAACACCAGGTCGTAGGCACGCCCGGACGCAAGCTCGTTAAGGCCGACCTCCATGCTGCGCAATGTGGGGACCGTCCCAACAAGTTCCCGCAGCATGCGCGCCGCTTCCTGTGCATCCGCCGCATCCGCAAATTTCTGACACACCACATGTCTAACCATAATGCCCCTCCCCGGTTCTTTTCGCTTTCCCTATTGTATCAGAAAGCATTTAAAAGGAAAACCACTTTATGCGAATATTTGTTTTCTTTTCACAACCTTGACACTTGCGCCGGGGCATGCCTTCCATCGCTTCCAGCAACCTCCTGTTGTTGGATATTACATATATATGGTACGGTATTGATAGCTTGTAACAAGCCGCCTTTTTGCCGCATATAGCCAAGGCCCATATGTTTGGGGGAGGAATATTTCATGACTGCAGCCTTCATATTCTGCGCGGGTATTATCCCCGTTGTGCCTTTGGTGGGCGTGAATATCTTTCATCGCCGCAAGGATAAGGTGCGAAAAAATGTTTGCATCGGCCTGTTTGTATTGCAGCTGCTCTTAAGCGCGCTCTATATCCTCGCCTGGCTGCGCACACATTAAAATTTGGAATTTGTTTAATTTTTATTGGATATCAGGGAAATGCCGGGAATAATCCCCGTGCATTTTTATTTATTTCTAAATATTAAGAATCCACAATAATGCCGGAAAATAAAATTGAAACAAATGCGATAATTACGGTAAATAAATTGCCCGGAAAATAAAGTTTCAAAACCGCCCATGTTTTCTGGTGTTTTATGGCCTTTGGTATGGTATTTTGTTTTTATAGTTTTTCTAATTAGTCGAATTTTAAGATATATTTCCATACTTTGCTGCATTTTAATTCATACTTCTTCCAGTGAGTCTTGCGCGTCAGCCGATAAATTCAAATTTATTTATATTTTCATCCGAATTAAAATGGTTTTAATAAACAAATTATTCCAGAGGCTATTGCCGTCACACTCTTGACACAAACGGTCCATTACGCGATAATACGTGGGGAAAAAACAAAAGATGCGCGCGCAAAGAAGAGCGGGCTATCGTCTTTTTCTGCAGCAAATGCACTCCATACCACTGCGCGCCTTTCCGGTTGTTTTCGCGCGCCAATAAAATCAAGGGGGATATTATGGACGGGGAATTGAAAAAGAAATTTGGTCTTTTGACTGCCGTGGCAATGGTGGTCGGCATCGTCATTGGCAGCGGTGTGTTCTTTAAAGCGGAAAAGATACTCACCGCCACCGGCGGGGACTTGCCTCTGGGCATACTGGCCTGGATCATCGGCGGGCTTATCATGATTGTATGCGCCTACACATTCGCGACGATGGCAACCAAGTACGAGTACGTCAACGGCCTTGTGGACTATGCGGACGTGGCCATGGGCAAAAAATACGGCTACTATGTCGGCTGGTTCATGGCGACCATCTACTACCCCACGCTGACCTCCGTGCTCGCCTGGGTTTCCGCGCGCTATACCTGTGTGCTGTTTGGCTTCTCCATTGTGGGGCCCGAGTGCATGGTAATTTCCTGCTTCTATTTGATCGGCAGCTACGCCATCAACGCCCTCTCCCCCGTGCTTGCGGGAAAATTCCAGGTTTCCACCACCATGATCAAGCTCGTTCCGCTGCTGTTGATGGCGGTGATCGGCACCGTAACCGGCCTCGTGAACGGCATGACAATAGAGAACTTCACCACCGCCGTCGTGCCGGTGGAAAAGAGCACCGCGCTCTTTACCGCGGTGGTTGCGACCGCGTTCGCGTATGAAGGCTGGATCGTGGCCACAAGCATCAACGCGGAATTGAAGGACGCCAAGAAGAACCTGCCCAAGGCGCTGCTCATCGGCACGTTCATCGTCATGGCCGTATATATCCTCTATTACGTCGGCCTCGCGGGTGGCATCAGCAACGCGGAAATGATGCAGAACGGCGAAGAGGGCGCAAAGGCCGCGTTCACCAAAATATTCTCCAACGTCGGCGGCACGCTGCTGTTTGTGTTCGTGGTGGTTTCCTGCCTGGGCACGCTCAACGGGTTGATGCTGGGCTGTACCCGCGGCATGTACACGCTGGCCGCGCGCAACGTCGGCCCCCGGCCGGAGATATTCAAACAGGTGGACAAGGCTACCAACATGCCCGCCAACTCCTCCATATTCGGCCTGCTGCTGTGCGGTTTCTGGCTGCTGTATTTCTACGGCGCCAACCTGACAGAGAACTGGTTCGGCCCACTGGCGTTCGATTCCTCGGAGCTTCCCATCGTCACGATCTACGCGGCATATATCCCGATATTCTTTATGCTGATGAAGAAGGAAGCCACGCTTTCCCCGTTTAAGAGGTATGTGATGCCCACGCTCGCCATACTCGGCTCCGTATTCATGGTAGTAGCGGCGATATTTGCCCACAAAATGGCGGTCGCTTGGTACCTGCTGCTGTTTGCCATCATCATGACGATCGGCAGCTTTTTCAGCCAGCCCAAGAAGTCCTGACGATATCTTTCAGATTTTTCCGTTTGCGCCCCATCGGGGGCGCATTTTTTATATTCAATATCAGATCCAGATCAAATCATTATAATAAATACATCAATTTCAATGGCGTATAAATATTGGAAGTGATAAAATGAAGGAACGTGTTCCGATTCTCTGCTTTTTAATTACATATAAGAACCCGATTCTTTACGGACGTTCCGCTAATTGCCCACCAGTTAAGGTTTTGGAGATTTTGTTTTGAAAAATATCATGGGGTTCGCTCCAAACCTCCGCCTGCCGGACAGAAAAGTTTTTGGTGAACTGCTCAAAACGGGGCTTCCTATTTTTGCGGAGCTGCTGTTGGTCAGTCTGTTCATTATGGCCGATATGGCGCTGCTGAAGCCCTGCGGAACGGTCGCGATTGCCGCCGTAGGGCTGACCGCAGAACCCGTCAACCTGATCGAGTTCGCCTTCTTTGCTTTACAGACGGCGGTAATCGCCAGCACCTCGGGAAGCTTTGCAAAAAACGAGACATCAAATATCGGGCGCATATTCATCGCGTATTTAAAGCTGTGCATCTCGGCAATCGTCGTAATCTCAGTCCTTGCGGGGATATTTGCGGAGTCTTTCCTGCGGCTTTTCGGAGCCATGGAGGATACGCTCCCCATCGCCGTACCATATTTGCGCATCACTTTGGCGGCGCTGATATTCCGCCGCGTATATGGCGCGATCACCGCGGTGCTCAAAAGCATTGGCAACCCGCAATGGTCTTTTCTTCTGAATCTGCTTGCAAATGCACTGAACATCGTATTTGACGCGCTGCTGATTTACGGTATCGGGCCGTTCCCTGCGCTGGGGCCGATCGGCGCTGCGGTCGGCACGGCCCTCGCCTGTATAGTCGGGCTCATTTGCTCCGTATTCATCGCGCGCAAAAAGCTAAGGCAGATCGATATCAAGCTGACGGTTCGCGATTGGCTGTCCTCCTCATGGGGCGAAGTCAAAAAGATCTGTACGGATACGGCCCCCATGCTGGGAGAAAAAATCATGATCCGCGTCGGGATGTTTCTTTCGGTCCAGAAGATCGCGTTGCTTGGCGCGGCCCAGTTCGCGACGCACCGGATCCTGATTTCACTTCAATACTTCTCGTTTTTAAGCGCGGAAGCGATATCCACAACCATCCTGATATTTACAAGCCAGGCTTTCGCAAAGCGTGACCGCGAGGAAGCGCAGCGTTATTTTTCGGCCGCGCTGTATTGTGGGATCGGGCTTGCCATATTCTTCGGATGCGTTTACTTCTTCGGCTCGTCAGCGCTTATGGGCCTGTACTCGGAAGATGCGCGGGTGATTGGGATGGGCACGCAGACGCTGAAAATGATTGTGGTTTTCCAGCCGTTCCAGGCCGTCGCGCTCATATATGCCGGGGCCATGCGAAGCTGCGGATATGCGAGGATTCCATCCGTCGTGACGTCGATTGGCATCGTCGTGATTCGCCCGGCGCTGGTTTATCTGTTGACGCCTTATCTTGGCGTATACGGCGCATGGCTCGCGATATCCTGCGACGAGATTTTCCGGATGATAGTGCTGCTTACGCAGCGAAGACTTATGTGGCTCAAATATGACGCGGTAAGCATAAGCATGTAAATGAACGGGGCCGGAACCCAGGACAGGGTTCCGGCCCTGTTCGTTGTATAACGATTGTCTTGCCCGTTTACTCTTTTTTGGGTTCCGCTTTTACCATGCTGCTTACGCCCACCTTTTTGAGCAGCGGCAGCAACAAGTACAGAAGAAATACATAAACCGGGATGGTAACCGCCTGGTTGATGACGCGCAGGGGCAGTATCGTTTCAAGCGGAACGCCGTACAAGAGCACCAACAAAGCCGTATTGCAAACCACGGAGCAAAACATCTGGGAAGTGCCTACCGCAAAAAACAGCCTTGGCAGCGTCGCTTTCTGCCCGCTTCTAAAAAAGAGGGCGGGCAGCAGCCCAGTTAATACCCCGACAATGGTAAACCACGGCACATATGCGCCCTTGGGAGAAATGATAAACTGCAAAATGTCCGTCAGCCCGCCCGCAATTCCGCCATACACCGGCCCAAATAGTATGCCGGAGAGTATTACGGGCAGCGCGCCCAGACCGATCTTGAGGGAGTATATCCCGAGCGGAAAGACCGGTATGCTCAACGGGCCCGAAAGCAGTACCGCAATGGCCGTAAGCAGCGCGCAAGTAACAAGCCGTTTTGTCTGAAACCCCGAATTCACAAAAAAAGCGCCTCCTGAGCGGGCGCATAAAAAAACGCCCGTTATTTTGGGCGCAACTTACCCATACAATGGGCGTATTGCGCAGCGGACGCGGCGATTGACCCGGGGCCATACGGCCCGTTCGGGCAGAGGCAACTTCCCATCCCCTGCCGCATAAGGCTAAAGCTTATGCACAACGCCTACTCTGCTAATGGGAGTATACAAGGTATTGCGCTTGCATGCAAGGGGAACGAATGGGAGTAACGACAGTTTTTCGGCATAGGCTGGGAGCCGCCCGGATGCGGCGGCTCCCTTCGTTTGTGATGCATGCTTTTGTACTGTGTCGTTAAACGACCTGCACGACGGTCAGATCTGCCTGCACAGCGGCGGTACCAAATGTGACGGTAGCGCCGGAGTTGTTGACGAGGGCGAATGTCACCGGCGCCACAACAACAGTGATCAGCGCATTGCCGCTCAGCTGCGTTGTAACGACAGGCGCGGGCGATACCGCAGAGATCGCTCCGCCAGCGGAGGTCTCGATGGTGAATATCACGTTGGTTGCCGCTTCCGCGCCATCCGTGTTCACCCACCAGTTGATGTAGTAGGTACCAGGGTCGGTGATCGTGAATACGCCGGTTCCGGCCGCATACGCGATGTTGGGGCTGATGCTGTTCAGGCTGACGTCAAACAGGACGTTTGCGCCGTCCAAAATCGTACCGCCGGAGCTGCCCTGCAGCTGTACCTGTACGCCGGAGAGCGCGCCAGCCGCGCCAGCGGGGCCGGTAGGACCGGTGGAGCCGTAGGCAAATACACAACATATCGTACAAGCGTTACGGCATAGCGATAGGTGAAGGAGTTGAAGCCTATGTCAAATGCGCTGTTTGAAGCAATTCACGAGCTGTCTCCGGCCGAAAATCCTGTGGATCTTTCTTTTCTGCCGCCGGGCCGGGAAGCGTGCAGATATGCCTTCCTTTCTCAAAAGAAAGAGCCGTACGCGTTTTCATGCGGGCATACGCCGGTATGGCTGTTTTTTGACGCGGACGGCGCTCCGCTTGACGCGCTCCTTTCGAGCTACCTCCGGGCTGTATTCCATTCTTCCGATGATATCCATTCGGATCCCCCCGCCAAAAATGCGGGCGCACCCCGCGCATGAAAGGAATGGATACAAAAGATGCCCCTCCCTCAGCACCCGCGCCGCGCGTATGGAATGCGGCGCTGTATGTGCGGCTTTCCAAAGAGGACGGCAACGACATAAGCCTGAGCGTACAGAACCAAAGCCAGCGCCTGCTTGATTATCTTCACGAAAACCGGGCGGAGCTTGTATTCGCCGGGTTTTATGTGGACGACGGTTTTACCGGTACGGATGTAAACCGCGCCGCGTTCCAGCGCATGCTTGCGGATATCCGGGCGAGGCGGGTGAATTGCGTAGTAGTCAAGGACCTTTCCCGTCTTTCCAGGAACTATATCGAGGCCGGCCACTACATGGAGCAGTTGTTCGTGGAGCTGGACGTCCGCTTTATTTCGCTGGAACTCCCCGCGTTGGACAGTTACCGCGCGCCCGAGATGATGAACAGCATACTTGTGCCACTGCAAAACGTCATCAACGACGATTTTTGCCGCCAGACTTCCATCAAGGTGCGGAGCGTTTTAAACAATAAGCGAAAAAACGGAGAGTTTATCGGCGCGTTCGCCCCCTACGGCTACCGAAAGGATCCGCGAAATAAACACCGGTTCCTTATTGACGAGGAAGCGGCAGACGTCGTGCGCAACATATTCCGCTGGTACGCGCTCGATGGCATGAGCAAGCGCAGCATTGCAAAGCGGCTCAACGAAACGGGGATCCCCAACCCGGCGCAATACAAAAGAGTCTCGGGCTTAAACTACCATAACCCACATACTTTGGAAAACGACGGGCTCTGGTCCGCCGCCACCGTATCAAAAATTCTAAGCAACCCCACCTACCTTGGGCATATGGTGCAAGGGCGCAGCCGCGTTAAAAGTTACAAGGTGCATACCCAGACGAACGTCCCCCGCGGGGAATGGATTACAGCAGCCGACACACACGCGCCTATCATAAGCGAAGCGGTATTTCAGCAGGCGCGGGAACGAAACGCCGGGCATACAAAAACCGCGCCCAAGGGGGATGCGGTGCCGCTGTTCTCCGGCCTTGTGCGCTGCGCAAACTGCAACAAGGCAATGACGCGCCGCGTTTCAAAGGGGTATGCCTACTACGCTTGCAGGACCTATCGGGAAAAATCCGCCTGCGTAAGGCGCAGCATCCGCGAGGACGTACTGACGGACGCCGTCCAAGACGCGATACGCACCCTGCTTGCGGGCGCATGGAGCATGGACGGCCTGGAAGAGGACATCCTGGATGGAAGCGCGCAGACGGCTCAAAAAGCCCAACCCTTCCGCAAAAAATTGGAGCGGGAGCTCCAAAAGAAACTGGGCGCGCTAAATAGCCTGTATGCAGATTATAAATCCGGGGAATTTTCACAGGAAGAGTATCTGCGCATGAAAAATTCTTTCCAGGAAAGCGCCGCAAGAGCCCGCATTGGGCTGGAGCGGATGGAACAGGAATTGCAAAATGAACAGGAGCGTTTGGAAAGACGCCGCGCCTTCCTGCGCTCCCTGACGGAACCGGGCGAAGGTAATACGTTCGATCGCGGGCTTCTCATTACGCTGGTGCGGACGGTATACGTGCAGGAAAACGGCGGAGTTTGTATCGCATTCAAATGCGCCGATCCGTTTTTCCCACAGTGAAGAAACTGTAAACCATTTACAGATGTATGGTTTTTTATTTACTTTCCGCAATGACTAACATATAATTTGTTTGTATGCTTAAGCGGGAGGGGTAAAGGTGTCCATCAGCCAACAGGCCAAGACAGGCCTTAAAAGGAAAGACGAACTGCAAACCGAACTGCTTGCGCGAATTTACGTGGTGATTATGCTTTGCATATTCCCGCTGTATTTGAATGCGGATAAATACATCCTGCTCACCAACCATAAGACGGTATTTCTCTTCGTCGTCACGCTGCTTGCCCTTTTGAGTATCCCCATACTCTACTTCACGCGCTTCAGCGGCGCAAACCAAATAAAAAGCATCAAGCCGCCCGCTCTTTCCTTCGCGGGCTGGGCGCTTGTTGCCTTCTTGTTTGTGACACTGGTTGCCACGGTGTTTACGCCCTACCCGAAGAACGTATTCTGGGGATATGAGGAGCGGTTTGACGGCTTTGCGACACAGCTTCTCTACGGCGTGATCTTCTTTTTTGTAGCCCGCTATTATCGGCCCAGGGAAATAGACATTGTGGCGTTTGCCGTTTCTTCCATGCTGGTTAGCATCATCGGCATATTGCAGTATTATGAAATGGACTTCCTTAAGCTTTTTCCGTACGATATGCTGCCGAGCTATACCGCAAAGACAATCATATTCCGTACAACGCTCGGGAATGTCGACGTCGTCTCTTCCTACCTCTCCATTACGGTGGTGCTCTTCGGGCTACTGTATGTGAAGCATCCCGGAAAGTTCCGCCCTCTCTATCTTGCCGCGGGCGCGCTCAACGCCTACATGCTGGTGGTGGCGGGCGCGGAAGCGGGCATGGTGGGCGCTCTGGCGGCATTCGTCCTTTCTCTTCCCTTTGTTCTTTCGGATCTCAAAACGCTGGCCAGACTGTTGTTGCTTGGCGGCGTTTATGCACTTATGCTATTCCTATTCAACACAAGCAACGCCGCCCCCGGCACGCTCAATCTGCTGGGCAGCCGCTGGTTTTTACTCTCCCTTGCCCTGCTTGTTTTGGGTGCAGCGCTGTTTTTGATTGCGGGGAGGGTGCGTTTTTCGCCCAAAGCTGCAACCATGCGTTGGGTTGGAGCGTCTTTCATCGTGTTGATATTGGTGCTGGGCATCGTTGTGGTGGAGAAAGTCGGCGCGGACCCCGCGGCCGGTACGATATATCAGGTGCGCGAACTGCTTCACGGCAATTTCCAGGATGAGTTTGGCACGTACCGCGGCTTTGTATGGAGCAGAACGTTCCGTATTTTGCAGGAAAGCACACCTTTTGGTCAACTTTTGATCGGCTCCGGCCCCGATACGTTTGTGGACAGATTCGGGCCGTTCCAGGAAGAAAGCAAAGCCCTGCTCAACATCGTCTATGACAAGGCGCACAACGAGTATTTGCAAATCGTCATATGTCAGGGCATATTGGGCCTTGGAGCTTACCTTTTGTTCCTTGGCGCTGTGCTCAAAAACGCTGTAAAGCGCGCGTTTGACGACCCGCTGCTGCTTGCCTGCCTGCTTGCCTGCGTAAGTTACCTTGTACAGGCGTTCTTCAGCATCAGCCTGCCGATATCGGCCCCGACATTGTGGATACTGCTTGGGGTAGTGGCACTAAAATCCCGCAACCAGGACGGGAAGGATTCCCAAACGGCTCTGCGGTTCCCGTAACGCGGAGGAATTATGAGCACGAATTTCCAGAAATCGATCCAAAGCCTGATCGCCATACTCAACGTCGCATTGCTTGTAACGGTGTTTTTTCTGGTATGGAGCAATGTCTATAACAATATGCTGCCCATTCCGTTTTTCCGGCGCGGCAATTATATTTTGTATGGGCTATATGCCATGATTTTGTATGCCTTTATTCTTTTAATGAAAGGCCACCGCATCGGCTCTTTGCGGATACTCGAGATTGTGCTTTCCCAGTTTATCGCGCTCATACTGGCAAATGTCGTCACCTATTTTCAGGTGTCACTGTTAAGCTACAAACTTGCGCCCGTGGGCGGTTTTCTTCTGATGACGGCGGCACAGCTTGTATTGACAGCCATCTGGGCGGTGCTTTCCAACCGCGTCTACAACCGGGTATTCGCGCCGCAGAAAATGGTGTTTTTGTATGACGACCCTTCCAAAATGGCGTTGGCAAATAAGCTCAACGTTATAAAAGAGCGGTTCAGCATCAGCTATTACATTGACGCCGCCAGCGAAAAGAACCGTATCTTACAAATCATCAGCCAATATCCCGCGGTGCTTGTGGCCGTGAACGATTCCGCCATGCAGGAATGGCTGATCCGGCTCTGTTATGAAAAGCAAAAACGGGTCTACTTGCTGCCCAGCATTACGGACGTCATCAAAAACGGTGCGCAGAGCGTGCACGCGGTGGATACGCCGCTGCTGCTTTGCCGCAACGGACGGCTGACCACCGAGGAGCGCATCATAAAGCGTATATTTGATCTTCTGTTCTCGGCAGTCGGCATTGTCGTACTTTCCCCGTTTATGCTGCTCACCGCCGCCGCTATCTGGCTTTACGACCGCAAAAGCATCATATACACACAGCCCCGCCTGACAAGGGGTTCGAAACTGTTCAACCTGTACAAGTTCCGTTCCATGGTGGTGGACGCGGAAAAGGACGGCGTACGTCTGACCGTAACCAACGACGATCGTGTGACGCCCGTGGGCAAGTTTATTCGCAGGTGCAGGCTGGACGAGCTTCCGCAGCTGTTCAACATCCTGCTTGGCGATATGTCTTTCGTGGGCCCGCGACCGGAGCGGCCCGAAATTGCCGCAGAATATGAAAAGGAACATCCCGCGTTCCGTTACCGGCTCAATGTCAAGGCCGGGCTGACCGGAAACGCGCAGGTATACGGGAATTATGATACGTCCTCGCAGGATAAGCTGCTGATGGATTTGATGTATATTGAAAACTATTCATTCCTGCATGACCTGAGTCTGATGTTCCAGACGCTTCGCATCATATTGATCCCCAGCCGTGCGGAAGGGTTCCAGGAGGATCCCATGTTCCTGATTCATTCCGCGGAAGGGCTTATGAAAGAAGCGAGTTCTCCCTCCGAACTCAATCAATCACATTAATCTGTCTTCGTTTCATTTCAAACATTGCCTTCCGTTGTGTAAATGAATACGCAGAGGTGGGGCCTGTTGCGCCTACGCCAGTCGGGCCAGTCGGGCCGGTCGGACCAGTCGGGCCGGTCGGACCGGTCGGGCCAGTCGGGCCAGTCGCGCCAGCAGTACCCGCAGCGCCAGTCGGGCCAGTCGGGCCAGTCGCGCCTGTTAAGCCGGTAGGACCTGTCGGGCCAGTTGCGCCAGTTGCGCCAGCAGTACCAGCAGGACCTGTCGGGCCGGTCGGGCCGGTCGGGCCGATGGGACCTTGCACGCCCTGCGGGCCTTGCGGGCCGATGGGACCCTGAGCACCGGCGGGACCCTGGGGACCGATGGGACCCTGCACGCCCTGCGGGCCTTGCGGGCCGATGGGACCCTGAGCACCGGCGGGACCCTGGGGACCGATGGGACCCTGTACGCCCTGCGGGCCTTGCGGGCCGGTAGGACCTGTTGCTCCAACGCCGGCAGGGCCGGTCGGGCCAGTCGGGCCGGTCGGGCCGGTGGGACCTGTTGCTCCGACGCCGGGACCGGTCGGGCCGGTCGGGCCGGTCGGGCCAGTCGGGCCAGTCGGGCCTACGCAGCAATTGCACTTGCAATCGCACCTGTGATCACACTTGTGATCGCATCCGCAATCACAGCGATGATCGCAATCGCAACGACGGTCGCAATCGCAACGACGGTCGCAACCCCGATCGCAGCCCCTATCGGAACCCCTATCGGAACCCCGATCGGAACCCCGATCGGAACCCCGATCGTAGCCCCTATCGTAGCCCCGATCGTAACCCCGATCGTAACCCCGATCGGAACCAGGGCCCTGATCCCATCCGCTGTTGCGGGCATCCGAATCGGTATTCCAGCCATTATTCCATCCATTGTCATTTCCGCATCCGTTTCTGTTGTTGCACCACATATTTCTATTCATAAAGCTGCCTCCTTGTTGTGTTTTGCTCGGCTACGGCTGTTCTCACAGCCACACAGCGGGTATTGCGGCCGCTGTATCGCCGAATACATGCTATGGCTGTAGTACTATATATATGTGTTTGTCACTATGTTTGTGAACGTATAAGGGTATTTGTGATAATCAAAGCGCCCTTATCCCCCATAAACGCGGGATACGGGCGCTTTGGTCAGTGGGCTCAGCTTTTGGCTGCTTAAACAAAATCTGTTGCAGTCTGGCCGAGACTTACCATATACTGATATTGTGGGCATACTAAGGAGCGGTTCAACGAGAAAGGAGGCTCACAATGCGCATTGCGGTCATGAAAGTCAGTCTGCACGCCAATTGGGTGCACAGTCTCAAGGAAAAGCGCTCGGAAGTCAAAAGCTCTGCGCCAAAATCAAGGCCAGATTCAACGTATCCGTCGCCGAGGTGGATGAACAGGACATCCATCAAATCATCGTGCTCGGCTTTGCCGCCGTCTTCACGGACGGGGCGCAGGGCGACAGTACGCTTGCGCATGTCCTTTGCTTTATTGAAGAAAACACACAGGCGTTTATCACCGACGTGGAACAAACGATCTATTAGTTACATTCAGATAATTACATTCAGATGAATTCCCTGCGCGCTGGAAGGAAGTTTTCTACCACAAACGCATGTTCCAGGCAAATAACCCCGTGAAGCTCATTGGATTGAAATACATAGCTGTCCCCCGCCTGTACAACAAAGGAACCGCCGTCCTCACGCAGGAATCTGAGTCTTCCCGAAATCATGTACCCGTTTTGAATGTGCACATGATTGTGCAGCGGTATGGCAGCACCCGCCTGGAGTTCAAACTGGCACATCATGACCTCGTCACAATAGGAAAGCGTTCTGCGTGTAACGCCGGGGCATTGTTCCACCGCTTTCGCATCCGCGCAATTGATGACCGGCCGGTTTTCCATAGTAAGCCTCCCGTTTTATAAATACGGTTTTATTATACGCATGTATTGCGGCTGTGCAAATCATTTCTCCGCAGCAAGATTTAGGATATGGAAAACAACTGCGACCATTAAGAAAGCACGCTCCGGTACAGGATGCCAGTACCGGCGGCATCCAGCGCATCAAGCTCCTTTATGCTTCTTAGGACATACTCCTTCGCGAGCGCCGAAAATCCGTTTTCGTCGAACAACTGCGCAAGGCGCAGCAACACAAATTTGGTATCCACATAATTGAGCGCCTTCAAAAGCCGGTCCAGCGTTTCAAAAGCCCGGCATTTTAATAGGCAGTCAAATACGCCCAGCATAAACGCAAGCTCTGCTTCCCCGCCATCCGGAAACTGCCGCTCCCCCGGCGTTTCCCCTCCGAACAGCGCGGACATCAGCTCCGCCGCCGCCGTTTCGTGCGGCGTACCGTGCGCTTGAAGATAGCCTTCCGCCTCGCGCATCAACTCCGCATCCTCTTCCATCAGGGAAAGCGCAAACAGCAGCTGCGCCCCCATGCGCGGCGCGCCGCGCAGGACGCGCCCGACCTTCTCTTCCTCCTCGCACGCCTGCTTTAGCGCGCCGGAGGCCTCTTTGCGTTTTCCCAAATAAAGCAGCGCCTTACCCCGCACATAACAAAGCTCCGCTTCGTGCCCCTCCGTTTCCGTCAGATCGTTTAGCGCAAAAAGCGCCTGACCGTACAGCCCTTCGTTTAAGAGCACATCTGCCCCAACCAGCGCGTTTGGCGTATGGCGCGGGCTTGCGAAGCAGGAAAACAGCTTTTGTTTTGCTTCTTCCTCGCCATACATATGGCGGAATGCCTTCCCCAGCCGGTACAGCGCGCTGTAGAGCTGCGGTTTACAGGAGAGCGCCTCCGAAAAAGCCTTGACAGCCCGCGGATAATCATACAACTCCAGATACAGCTCACCCAAAGCGAACGCCGCGCGGTATGTGCCGCAGCCCGGCAGAAGCTCCAACGTGGGCGGTGGCGCGCCCATTTTGAGGCAGATCTCCAGGCTGTCTATGGCAAGCGTGAACCGCTTGAGGTTTTTTTGGATATCCGCACGCAAGAACACCAGGTCCGTGCAACGCGGGTAAGCGGCAAGACCCTCATGTATGGTCTGTAGCGCTTTTTCGTGCCGACCCAGCGTCGCATAACAATTCACCATGCGCAGATAGAGATGCGGCCCGAAGGCGATGCGCCGATCGCTCAGTTTTCCAAGCGACGCTTCATAGAACGAGATCGCTTTCCGATATTCTTTGAGCGAAAGGTACTCGTTGCCCATATTGAAAAGCGTAAACGGCTCATCCGGGTCGTCTGCCAGCTGTTTTTCAAGCAGCGGCAGGTTTCGTTTGCGCTTCTCCTTGCGCTTTACAACGTCGTCGAGGTACCCGAAATGATGGACCGTCACGTCAAGCGTGGTAAACCGCTCCGAAATGCTATCCGCCTGCTTTGACGTGATCTGCTCATGGACTGCGCCATGGAAATAGTACTGCCCGTTGTTGCGCACTAGGCGCATCGCGTTGTGCAGGCTGTATTGATCGGGCGAATAGCTGCCC
>JAEYHP010000152.1 GCA_023409435.1 Bacillota bacterium
CCTACCGGCTCTACCGGTCCTACTGGCCCGACTGGTCCCACGGGAGCAATCGGACCCACCGGGTCTACCGGTCCTACTGGCTCGACTGGTCCCACGGGAGCAATCGGACCTACCGGCCCAATTGGTCCCACGGGCGCCACCGGACCGACTGGGCCTACCAGCGATACCGGGCCCACCGGACCTACGGGCGCTACCGGACCGACTGGCTTCACAGGCACGACGGGACCTACCGGCGCAACCGGCCCTCAAGGAGAATCGGGCGGTCCTACCGGCCCTACCGGTCCCACCGGGCCAACCGGCCCCTCGGATGGGCCTACCGGTCCTACGGGAGATACCGGTCCCACGGGAGATATTGGTGCAACCGGTCCTACGGGCGCGACCGGAGATACCGGCCCTACCGGCCCCACGGGCGCAACGGGGCCGACCGGCCCCACAGGAGCAACCGGACCCACCGGTCCTACCGGTCCCACGGGAGATACCGGTCCTACGGGACCTGTTGGGTTTACCGGCCCCACCGGTCCTACGGGAACCGTGCAGCCCGACCCCTTTGAGGTGTATGTGCAGGCCGGGGCGGTAGGAGGAAACGGCACGCACGCCAGCCCATTTGGGACCATCCAGCAGGGCGTGACCGCCGTGTCCCCGACCGGAACTGTACACGTATTGGGGGGAACCTATCCCGTCACCGCCACGATTACGGTCAATAAGGCAGGCGTAACGATACAGGGATACCCCAACACGGTGGTCATGCTGCAGGCGGCCGTAATTGCGTTCCTCGTTACCGGAAATGGCGTCACCATAGACGGGTTGACGATTACGAGCAACGCGCCGTATGCGGTCGAATTCATTCAGCTGGCGGGAACCAACCACAAGCTGACGGACAATTACATATTCGGGCCGCCGCAGGCGGGGCCTTCGACCGGTTGGGTGGTCAACCGCGGCTTTCTGACGCAGGGGAATGTCATCAACCTGATTGTACGGGACAATATCTTCTACTTTATGAGGCAGCCCGCCTATTTGAATCCAAATTCGACAGGCTACATCATAAACAACATCACCTACAATACGCGCGGCTTTGTGGTGGACCGGGCGGTATTCGTATTCTCGGGGAACGCGTGGGGCATACCGGAAAACGCCACGGATATCGCGCTGCTGGTGGGCACCATTACGGGAGCGCCTTATGACCCTTTGACGGAGCTTGCGGCAAACAACAGCGATGCAACCATTGACGATCAAAGGTAAGTGCCACGCTCTGGTGAGTGCCCAAAAGAACAAGACGCCCATATCTCTAATGGCAGGTATGGGCGTCTTTCGTTACGATATATGGAATGTTGCTTATGGCTGCTGCATGTTAAAGCTTCGCTAACGCTGCCTCGTCCCCCACCAGTGTCACGCCGGGGTGGAGCTGCAATACGGAGGCGGGCACGGCGGGGGAGACCTCGCCGGTGAACGCCTCCTTTACGACATCCGCCTTGTCCGCACCCGAAACGATAACGAGTATGCGCCGCGCCTGCATGATGGATTTGATGCCCATGCTGTAGGCGTATTGGGGCATGTCCGCGATTCTGTCAAATAAACGAGAATTTGCCTTTACTGTGCTTTCAGTGAGCTTCACGCGGTGGGTTTCGAGCGCGAAAGCGTGCCCCGGCTCGTTAAAGCCGATGTGCCCGTTGTGGCCGATGCCCAATAGCTGCAGATCGATAAACCCAAGCTCCTCCAACAGCGCGTTGTAGCGGGCGCATTCCTTTTTTTCGTCCGGTTCCAGGCCGTTGGGCAGGTGCACGTTTTCTTTCTTGATGTTGATTTGGGAGAACAGATGCTCCCACATGAAATGCGCGTAGCTCTGCTCATGCTCGGGCGCCAAGCCGCAGTATTCATCCAGGTTGACGGTGCGCGCTAAAGAAAAATCGATATCGCCCTTCTTGTACCACTCCACCAGCTGTTTGTATACGCCTATCGGCGTAGAGCCCGTAGCAAGACCCAGTACGCTGTCCGGTTTCATGATGACCTGCGCGGAAAGTATGTTCGCAGCCTGCCTGCTCATGCCGTTGTAATCCGGCATCTTTATGATTTTCATGCCGCCACCCCTTCAAGTATGCTTTGGAACAAACGGATGCACGTTTGCGCGTCCTGCTCGGAGGACATTTCGCTGCACAGCCGCAGCAGCGGTTCCGTGCCGGAAAAACGCGCCACCACCCAGCCGCCGTTTGCTAAATAGACCTTGCAGCCGTCCAGATACGAGACCTTCTGTATTTCAAACGGGAAGCGCGGAAGCTCCTTTTCCTCCAATAATCTTCGGCTTAACGTCTCTTTAAGTTTAGAGGTGAGTATGACTTCCGCCTCCGCGGTGTAGACCGAGCCGAACCGGTCGGTGATTTCGCGGTAAAGCTCCGAAAGCCGCTTGCCAGTCTTCGCCATCATTTCCGCCAGCAAGGCAGCTGCATATATGCCGTCCTTGCCCCGGATATGCCCTTTTACGGTAAGGCCGCCGGAGGATTCACCGCCGATAATCGCGCCGACCTCCTCCATTTTGGAGGAGATGTGCTTAAAGCCCACCGGCACCTCGTAGCAGACCTCGCCGTACCCCTGCGCCACCTTGTCCAACAGATGCGTGGTGGAGTTGTTGCGCACCACCGGGCCGCGCCAGCCGCGGTACTGCATCAGGTAATAGTAGAGCAGTGCAAGCAGGTGGTTGGGGTGCACGAACTCGCCCTTGTCGTCGATCACGCCGATGCGGTCGGCGTCGCCGTCCGTGGCGATGCCGATGTCGCAGTTGTTTTCCATCACGAAGTTGCTCAGCGAGCTTAACGTATCCACGTTGGGCGCGGGGAGCCTGCCGCCAAAGAGCGTATCGTGCCGCTCGTGTATGGCGTATACTTCGCAGCGCGCGGTTAAGAGTATAGTCCTAAGGCTGGTCTGGCTCACGCCGAACATCGGGTCGAAGGCGATTTTCAGCCGTGCGGATTTGATGGCCTCCACATCCACCAGGGAAAGTATGCTGTCGATATACGCGTTCTGCGGGTTGATCTCCTCAATAAGCCCCGCCGAGCGGCCCTGCGGATAGGGAAGGGCATTTACTTCCTCCACCCGGTCGATATAACCTTCCAACTTGCGGGTGATGGCCTCCTCCGCATCCCGCCCGCCAAACGTAAACAGTTTTACGCCGTTGTATATGGCGGGGTTGTGGCTGGCGGTGATCGCCAGCCCGTACTCCAGGGAATAGAGCTTCACGGTGTACATGATGAGCGGGGTGGGAGCCTCGCGGTCCAAGACTCTGCACAGGATACCGTTGCCCGCAAATACCTCGGCCGCCCACATGGCGGCCTCCCTGGATAAAAAGCGCCGGTCATAGCCGATGCACACGCCCTTTTCGGCCTTTCCTTCGTCCTGCATCATGCGGCAAAGGCCGCTCACCAAAAGCTGCAGGTTGGCTTTTGTAAACTCATCCGCGATAATGGCGCGCCAACCGCCCGTTCCAAACCTGATCATAGTGTTACCCCATTTCGACTGCGATATCGCACGCTTCGCCGCTCTTAAGCAGCGGAATTTTCTCCGCCCGCCGTCCGTCAACCAGAATGGACTTTATACCCTTTTCCACGCCGCGCGGGTTGCTGACCCGGATGCGGTAGGTTGCGCCGCGGTAAGCGCGCGTCACGGAAAAGTCCTTCCAATCCTTCGGGATGCAGGGGTCTATGGTTAACCCGTCAAACCCCGGTTTGATGCCCAGCATGTACTGCGTGGCGCTAAAATACGCCCAGCCCGCGCTGCCCGTCATAAACGGGTGCCGCGCCCGGCCGAACGCCGTATGCCCGCGTCCCATAACAAACTGGCAGTAGGTGTAGGGCTCGGCCTGCCGGATCTCTATTTTGTCGTTCTGGTTGTAGGGGGAGAGCGCGTCGTAATATGTCATGGCGGCTTCCCCACGGCCCAAATTGCATTCCGCTGCCCATGCCCACGGGTTGGGGTGAGAGAATATCGCGCCATTTTCCTTTACGCCCGGATACACGCGGGTCACAAAGCCGATGCCTTCGTCGGGTTCGGTGTAGGGCGGGGCGTTGAGCATCAGGCCGTATTCCGTAAAAAGGTACTCCCGTACCGCATCCATGCAAAGTGCGCCGCGCTCGGGGGAAGCAGCACCCGAGAGCACCGCCCATGCGTTGCTCTCTAGGTGCACCTTACCCTCTTTATCCCCGGAGGTCCCTATTTTGCGCCCGTCCGCCGTGATGCCGCGGATATACCACGCGCCGTCCCACAACACTTCCTCGCAGCGACGCCTGACGTCGCGCGCCATGGCGGAAAAGTAGGCGATGTCCTCTGAGTGGCCCATGAATTCCGCAAGCTCCGTGAACTGGTTGAGCGCCCAATAATGTAAAAAGCTTACCATCGCGCTTTCGCCGCCGCCCAAATTCAAACAGTCGTTCCAGTCCGCCCGCAGGCCCTTTGCGATGCCGTTGGGGCCCGTTTCCCGCGCGGTGAACAGCAGGATGCGCTTGAGATGGCTGTATACGGTGTCCTCGCCTTCGTCGGCATAGGGAAGCACGGTGGAAAGGAGTTCAAAATCCCCGGTCTCCTTCACGTAGTTCACTACCGCGCCAACAAGCCACAGCGCGTCGTCGGAACAGGCATCCTTGATGCCGTGCACGAAGCTCGATTTTTCCGGCGTCGGTATGACGGTGGGGGATTTGAAGGGTTTTTCCTCCTCCGGTTCAAACCACCTTGGCTCAAACAGGTGCAGGCCGTAGCCGTGGGAGGTCAGCGCGCGCATCAGCTGCAGAATACGAAGCCTGCAGCCCTCCGGTTCCGCGTGCGGTATTGTCATGGCGTCCTGCGCGGTATCGCGGTAACCTAAGCCCGTGCGCCCGCCCACCTCTATGAAGGAGGAAAAGCGCGAGAACAGGACGTTGATCTCACTCTGGTACAGCGTCCAGGTGTTGATAAGCTCGTTCATGCCGGGGTTGGGGGTATTTACCTGCAGGCGGGAAAGTTTCTCCTCCCAGAACGCCGCAAGCTTTTTTCCCTGCGCGTCCACGGCCGCAGCGTTTCCGTACTTCACGCGCATCCGGATCCCCGCTTCTACCCTGCCTTCGCCCAGCAGGAAGAAGAAGCGCGCCGTTTCCTCTGCACCCAGCGCAAATTTCTTATGCAGCGCGCCGCAGTGGTTGCCGCCCTTTTCAAAGCTATTTGAACATTCGCCGCGCTCTACCGCAACCGGGTTCTTTTCCGTACGGTAGGGGCCGATAAAGCTGTCCCGCAGGCAGTCAAAGCTGTCCGGTTCAAAGCTCGCGGTAAAGAACTGGTAGCCATTTTCCTCGTAGTAAAGGTCGTGCTCAATGACGCCGTCCTCGTACCGGGAACCTGCCGCGTACAGGCTCATCTGGAAGTTCTGGTTGTCCATGGCGATGTGGTGGAACGAGAACTCGCAATAGGAAAACACGCTGATAAACCGATATCGTCCGCTGATGTTTGTGAGCGTAACATCCCAGATCTCCACGGGGTCGTCCATCGCCACAGAAAGCCTCTGCGTGGCGCGGATGCCGTTGTATTCACAGGTATAAACGGTATAGGAAAGCCCGTGGCGGCAGGAATACCGCGCGTTCTCGAGCGGCTTTCCCACCGGCTGCCAGGACACGCTCCAGTATTCGCCCGTTTCGTCGTCCCGCAGGTACACATAGTGCCCGGGGCCGTCCATGGGCACTCCGTTGGGCCGAAAGCGTGTGATGCGGTGGTATTCCGGGGATTTGTAAAACAGATATCCCCCCGCCGTATGGTTGAATACGCCGCACATGTCTTTTGTGCCGATGTAATTGGTCCAGGAAACGGGCAGATCCACGCGGTCTATGACATACTCTTTTGCGTTGCTATCAAAATGGCCGTATTGCATGCGTTCCTCCGGCAGTTTTGTTGGTAAAAGGCAACAGTAACTCTATGATATCCACATAAAGTATAAATCGCAGCCAACACATTGAAAAAGTGCTCAGGCTGCGATTATTTGCTTCTGCTTGTCGGGTTTTATTGCTGTCGTTTTATGGCGTTTATTGTTGAGGGCGGGCCTTGAAGCGGCAGACGGTGTTGCGGTATTCGTTCGCGCTCATGCCTGCAATGCGCTTGAATACCCGCGCAAAATGCGCGGTATCCGCGTAGCCTGTCAACTCGCAGATTTCGTTGATTTTCAGGCTCGGGTCCTTGAGCATTTCCCGCGCGCGGTTGATACGGATGGCGTTCAATAAATCGTAGAAGGATTGCCCCGCATGCTTGTTCAACAGCTTGGAAAGGTGCCATTGGGACACATAGCAGTGCTCCGCTACGGATTGCAGCGTCAACCGCTCGGCGTAATGTTCCTCCATATATGCCGCAGCCTGCCGCACCACATAGCTGCCTGCGCCCGAGAGTTGTTCCTCCGCCGTTTCCTCCTCCGCTTCATTGCCCTTGCCGCTTAAATACGCTGTTACGCAAAGAAGCGCTTCCTCAATTTCCTCCATTTTGGAGGGTTTTAGCAGAAAACGACGCACGCCAAGGCATATGGCCTGCTGCGCGTAAGCGAAATCGCTGTGACCGGAAAGCACGATGATCTGCATGTCTGGGAACTCGCTCCTAAGCCCGGCCAGCATGGTCAGGCCATCCACGTCCGGCATTTTGATGTCCGTCACCACGATGTGCGGCGTATGCGCGCGGATGGCGCGCTCGCCTTCCGCGGCGTTGTATGCGGCGGCAACCACTTCGCAGCCGTAGCGTTCCCAGGGCACGATGCGCCTGAGCCCTTCGACGATGATCTCCTCGTCGTCAATGAGAGCCACTTTCCACATACTTTCACCCCCACACACAGTTTACCACATATGAATGCATCGTTCCTGAGAAAAGATGCATGGCTTGTTGATAAATGGTACGTTGGAGGCTCTGCCTCCAAACCTTCGTTTAGAGCCGTAACGGCCCTAAAAACCCAAAGGGATTCTCAAGGGACGTGTCCCTTGAGTGGGGTCAGGGGCAAAGCCCCTGTATGAAAGATTTATCCCTTGATCGCTCCCGCCGTCAATCCCTTGATGATGTTCTTCTGCAGCAAAATGTACACCAGAACCACCGGAATCACCACCACGACCACAGCCGCCGCCATAAAGCCGTAGTTGACGCCCGCCTGGGAACTGATTTCGTTGAGCAGCAGCGTAATCGTTCTCTGGTTGGGCAGGCGCAAAAAGAACATCTGCGTGAACAGATCGTTGTACGACCACAGGAAGGAGAATATTGCCACCGTCGCAAACGAGGGCCGCGCCACCGGCATGATGATCTTGAAGTAAATCTGGAACACATTGCAGCCGTCCAAATACGCCGCTTCCTCCATATCCACGGGCAGCGAGCGTATAAAGCCCATCAGCACCACAATCGCAAACGATAAATTTCCTGCGATCTGCGGCAGCGCCGTTGCAAGCAAGGAAAGCCATGTGTTGGTGGTGCCCGCAATGCCAAGCGCTACCTCCATGCGGAACACCGGGATGATTGTGGAGAACACCGGGAACATCATGCTGGCGATAATCAACGAATGGAGCACCTTTTTGCCCTTGAACTCATAGCGTACCATCCCATATGCGGCAAGCCCGGCAAGCACCACCACGATCAATGTAACGCTGACGGAAATCAGCAGGCTGTTGCGGTAGGCGGTCACCATGTCCGCGCGCTCAAACGCGGTGGTGTAATTCTCCAGCGTAAAGGAGGGCAGCCACGGCCAGGGGATGGAAAAGCTGTCCGACCGGATTTCGCCCCGCACGCGGAAGGAATTGATGATGACCCAGAAGAACGGGTATATGGTGGTGAGCGCCCAAACGCTCAGCGGAACATAGGTGAGCGCCCTGGACCATGGAAAGCGGCGCGCTCGAACGGTGGGCTTCGTGTTTGCCTGCAGTTCCATATCAATAATCCTTTTCCTTGAATACTTTGTTGGCAAGCTGGGAAATCGCCACGCCCAGCACCACGATTACGATGGCGATGGTGGAGCCGTAGTCCACGTCGGAACGGAGAAATGTCTGGTTATACATATACGTGCCTGTCAGCCACGATTTATCCATGGGAATGCCGGAGCCCATCATCACCCAGGGGAGGTCGAACGCCTTGAGCGCGCCGGTAATCGCTAACACCAAGCAGGTGCAAAGCACGTTGTGCAGAAGCGGCAGCGTCACATAGCGCACCCGCTTCCATCCGCTTGCGCCGTCCAGGTTTGCGGCCTCGTAAATTTCGGGTGAAATGTTGTTGAGGCCCGTAATGAGTATGACGAAATAAAACCCCACGTACTGCCACATCACGGGCGAGAACATGGTGAAAAGATAGTGGGTTTCATCCTTCCAGTCAATAAACTCGGCGAGGCCGAATACTTTTTGCAGCAGTTGGTTGAACATGCCGCCGTTATACAAAAATATAAGGTTAAATAAAAGGCCGAGCGCAGTCGCGCTGATCACGATGGGGAAGAAATAAACCGTGCGGAAAAACTCATGCCCGCGCCGGATATTGTCTACAAAAAGCGCAAGTATGAGTGCGACGCCTACCTGAAACACGATGGTGCACACCATTAAAAGCAGGCTGTTTTTGAGAGCGGTGCCCATCTGCGGGTCTTCGAACAGCTTTGCATAGTTGAGGTACCACGGGTCGTTAACCCCTTCGGCTGCCGTGCCCAGGCCGGAAATATGGGAAAAGCTGTTGACGAAGTTCATCACGAACGGATAAAACAGATACACCGCAAGAAACGCAAACGCGGGAATAAGAAAAAAGAACAGGGGCGACTTTTTTTTGAATATGGTGGAGGTATTGTTCATGTCGTCATCCTCTTAAGCCCTAGGCAGACGTTGACTGGTCAGCACTTACTGGGAAAAGGGCTGCCCGGGTGTGCCCGGACAGCCCCGCTTGCTGGAATACCCTTTCTTGTGGGGTCGTGTTACTTGGAAAGGGCGCTCGTTATGGCGTCGGCCGCAGTGATCTTGCCTTCCACGACATTCTTGATGTTGGCGAACAGATCCGCACGGCCTTCCGCCTTCAGACCATCCTGCGTTGCGCCGGAAATTCCGGTGGCGCCCTTGGTCATGGCGAGAGCGTCTTTGATGAGGCTATCCGCGTCGGCGGGCGGCACGGTGCCGTTCTTGAGCGCGGTGATGGCGGTTGCGCCGAACAGGCTTACCACTTCATCTGAAGTCATGGACGTTACAAACTGCACTGCAGCTTCGCGCTTGGCCGGATCGTCCCACGCCTTGCGGGTGATGTAGTAGCCCATGGAGAGGCCGCCGATGATATCGGTTGCCTTGCGCTCGCCTGCGCCGGGGACATAGGTCACGGTGAAGTCTCCAATGTTTGCGGCGTTCTCCTGGAACCAGCCGATCTTCCAGCTGCCGTCGATGAGGAACGCAGCCTGGTTATCCGCCATCATCTGCACGGTTTCGGCGTCCGTGGCGGTCAGGGTGTTCTTGGGCAGGTAGCCGGCCTTGTAGAGCGCCGTGATGTCGTCAAGGCCCAATGCCCACTTCTGGCCCACTTCGTCGGTTGCGTTTGCGGGCAGGGCGATGTGGTTCGCGACGTTGCCATGGTTCAATATGGTGAACTCAAACCAATAGTGAGGGACTTCCTGCAGGGAGACTGCGACGGGGGTATAGCCCTTGGCTTTGATGGCTTCGCAATCCTTGAGGAACTGTTCCCAGGTGTAGTCAGCGCCGGGCACGGCTACGCCGGAGTCCGCAAGCACTGTCTTGTTCACAAAGAGGCCTTCCCAGTAGCCGTTTACGGGCACGGTGTATTTCTTGCCATCCGCGGGGGAAGCCTGCAGCATGGAGTCCTTCATGTTGGAAGCGTAATCGGGATATTCGGCGCGGATCTCATCAACGGAGACGACCTTGCCCGCTTCCACGATCTTGTTGGCGTCCACGCCGGAGAAATAGAAGAGGACGTCGGGCTCGGCGCCGGTTTCAAAGTCCGTCATGATCTTGGCTTTCCATTCCTCGTTGGAGGTGCCGGAGCCGTCGAGCACTTGGTTGCCGGTGGTGTCTTCATAGGCGGCGACACTGTCCAGGTAATTCTGGCGGTTGCCGTCGTCTCCGCCGTAAGAGGTCACGACCACAAGCTGGACGGGGGTTTTGGGCGCTTCGGTCGGCTCGGGGGCGGGCGCCTCCGTGGCGGCGGGAGCAGCGGTGGGTTCAGCTGCCGCGGGCGCCGGGGGGGGCGTGCAGCCAAAGGATAACACAAGCATGAGCGCTGCGAGCAATAGAGCAAACAGTTTCTTCATTTACCTTGTCCTCCATTTTTGATATTTGGATATGAATAAAGAGAAGCGCGTCTTAAAGACAACTATATTTTATATGCATCAGGAGAACATCAGAATTGCTGACATTGCTTTTTTTTGACGCTCGTTGCGCCATTTCATACCCAACTATTTATAGGGCAGTGAAATACGCGCAAGCGTGTTGCCTTTTTCCGTCTCTTCTATCGTAAGCCCTGCGCCGCTGCCATAGAGGAGCTTTAGCCGCTGGTTCACGTTGCGTATGCCAACTTGGCCGGGCTTTGCGGCATCCTCTTCCGGGTTCTCTTCGGAGAGCAAACGCAGGACCGCAACTTTATCCGCATCGCTCATGCCTCCCTCGTTTTCCACCTCCAGCCGAAGCGTCTCGGCTTGCGCATATACGCGTAAAGTGAGCGTGCCGCGCTGGCGCGGGGTAATGCCGTGTTCCACCGCGTTTTCCACCACCGGCTGCATGATAAGGCGCGGAACAAGCAGCAATAACAGCTCCTCGTCGATTTCCTTTTTAACGTGCAGCCGCTTGCCCATGCGCACGGAAATGATATAGAGATACGCGTCCACAAACGCGAGTTCCTCGCTCAAATGTGTCATGGGGTTGCCGCCGCGCGCGGTGGCGGCGGAAAGCAAGGTGGAGAGCGACTCGATCATTCTGGACACGTTGAGGTTGCCCGCCATTCTGGCTTCCCAGTTGATGATCTCGAGCGTGTTATTTAAGAAGTGCGGGTTGATCTGGGACTGCAGTGCCTTCATACGGGAATCCTGCAGGGCGAGCTGCTCATAATAACTGCGCTCAAACTGCTCCTTCATGCTCATGGACATGCTGTTGAACCGCTCGTAGAGATACCGGAATTCGGAGCTTGTCGGGAGGTCCTTGGCCTGGTAGCCCAGCTCGCCTTTTTCTATGATGGCCGCGGCCTCCACCAGCCGTTCCACCGGCCTTGAAACCAGCCGGTTGAACGCAAGCAGGGCGATTAAAAGCAGCGGCACCACGAATATGCCGATGGGAAGCAGCAGCTTTTGCATGGTGGATAATTGATCCAAAAGATTGGAGCTGTCCATCCGGAGAAAATAGGAAACGTTATGCTGATCCAGCTTTTGCGTGAGGCCGACCGTGACTAAGCCGCTGTCCTCTTCGTACTGCATGGCGTTGACGAGCTTGCCGTTTTCCGGCGCATTTGCACCGGAGCCAAATACCGTAACGGATGCGCCGTCCAGCGTTACGGTGGCGTCGGTCAGCCAGACAATGCCGGTCAGTTCACGGAACAGCATGTCTTTGTCAATCTGCATTACAAGCATGGCGTACGGCACAAAGGAGCTGCCCACCAGGTTTCGTACCATGTACAGCGTTTCACCATAGGCCACAAAACGGATATTCGTGCCGATGTCGTCTGAAAGGGATTGTACGGTATTGTGCACGGTGGCGACATATTCGCGTACAAGCCCGTATGCGTTGGCGTTGGCGGTGTTGTTGATGTAATAGACGCTGTCCGGTTCACTGCTAAAAAACAGCATGGTGGTTATGAATACGTCGTTGTAGCGGTATTGGCGGGTCAGGTAGTCGATGAGCGTGTCGTAAAGCGTCACCTTGTCCCCGTCGCTCTGATAGGCGGCAAAAGCTGTGCGTATGGTCGGGTCGTAGGAGGCGGCGCGCGAATCGGAAAAAGCCTTCTCTATGCCGGTCCTCACCATGTTGGCGGCGTTCTGTGCGCTTGCCGTTATGGTATCCGCGATCTGCTGCTTCACCTGGGAGTAGGAATAGGCCCCCACCACCCCCAATATGAGCAGTACGGGCAATACCCAGCACAGCAGCACGATGGTAACGAGCCGCCAACTGAGCGATACCGCGCGTCCCGGTTGTTTTTGTTCCATGGGTCGTCCCGCCTCATTAATAGTAGATAAGTACACCTATACAATACCACAACCCCGGGCGGGAAAAAAGGCGGCCATTTGCGGCCGCCGGAGATCCGATATTTAAAACTCTATCCCCTTACGGGCGGGGCAGCCTTTGTCGTAAGGGTGCTTGCGCTTGACCATTTCCGTTACATAGTCCGCTTGCTCCAGTACCCAGTTCAGGGGGGTATGCCCGGTAATGACAAGCTCCAGCCCCTGCGGTTTATCACATATGAGAGCTTTGAACGGGGCTTCCTCCAGCAGGCCAAGCTTGCAGGCGTCCAACACCTCGTCCAAAAGTAACAGGTCGCATTTACCGCCGTTTATCAGGGAAAGCGCCTGTTCCAAATTCGCGTCGTGTATGGCCTTGGTGGAGCGTTTTTCTTCCTCGCTCATATCCCGGGAAAAGAGCTTTCCAGCGGCCTTGCCGCGCAGCACGGTAAAGCCGTCAAGCGCCTCAAGAGCTTT
This sequence comes from Bacillota bacterium, assembly GCA_023409435.1. Lineage (GTDB taxonomy): Bacteria > Bacillota > Clostridia > Christensenellales > CAG-138 > JAEYLA01. Next base: position 12,617 of record JAEYHP010000152.1, read on the forward strand.
CAGCTCGCCGGTGGGGAAGTCCTTCAAAAACTGCACCAATACTACCTTTAGCCCCGCGCCCCACGCGCGCAGGCCCAGGCCAAGCGCGGCGGTGGTCTTTCCCTTGCCGTCGCCGTAGTATACATGCGTCAATCCCTGCTTCATGCCTGCTCCTTTCCGCTTCGGTCCCCAAATGGCGAATGAATTATGGGAGATTCTGCATCTTTTTGGAGGATCATCGCGTCAATATAAGATAGCTCTCTTCCCAATCATAATTGACCTGGAACGATATGGCAACTGGCATTGCGGCTTGTCCCGCTGAGTTGCCGCAGATACGGATTGCCATACCCGAAAGCGTGGCGCGCTTGGCGTTCACGCCGGCGGGTGTTGCATGACGCCGCCGGGGCAGATACGGGGGTTGCTTCCGGCGGCGAAAGAAGGTTTTCGGGGGTGGCTGAGTCCGAATATCGATAGCCGCTTAAAATTGAAAAAAGCCGCGACGGAACTCAAACCCGTCGCGGCTTTTCACGTGCTGTATTACTTCTTCCGTACGATGTTCTTGATGACCTTGGTGAGTTCGCCGAACACCAGCGGCATCAGGCCCACGAGTATCACAAAGTCCCAATCGTGGAAGTGCAGCGTCGCCACGTTGAAAATATCCCTAAGCCCCGGAACCAGCAGTATCACCACCAGCAGCGCGAAGGAAAAGACGGTGGCAAGGTTCATGTTGCGGTTACTGAAGAAGCCGATCTTCCAGAGCGGATGTTTTTCGGAGCGGCAGGTGTAGGCGCGCAGCAGCTCGCTGACGATGAGGGTAACAAGCGCATAGGTGCGGCCCATTTCAATGCCATAGTTCTGCCAGCCGTAGTAGAAGGAACCCAGCACCGCCGCGGTCATCACCACGCTCTGCACGGCGATGTTGATAAGCATATCCTTATTGATGATGCTCTCGTTGGGGCTGCGCGGCGGCTCCGTCATAAGTCCGGGTTCCTTTTTCTCGGTGCCCAAAGCCAAAGCCGGGAACGCGTCGGTCAGCAGATTGACCCACAACAAATGGATGGGCAGCAGCGGGATGGGCCAATTCAGCAGCATGGAGAGGAATATGATGAGTATTTCACCTACGTTGCAGCTCATCAGGAAGAACACGAACTTGCGGATGTTGCTGTAAATGACGCGGCCCTCCTCCACGGCATGCACGATGCTGGAGAAGTTGTCGTCGGTCAATATCATATCCGCGCTTTCCTTGGTGACGTCCGTGCCCGTAATGCCCATGGCAACGCCGATATCCGCGCGCTTTAATGCGGGGGCGTCGTTTACGCCGTCGCCCGTCATGGAGGCGATTTCGCCGTTGTCCCGCACCGCCTGTACGATGCGCACCTTATGCTCGGGCGAAACGCGGGCGTATACGTTGACGTTCTTGGCGACTTCTTTGAGCCGGGCATCGTCCATGGCGTTCAAATCCGCCCCCGCGACTACCTGGTCGTCGGACGTAATGATGCCCAGCTGCTTTGCGATTGCCGCCGCGGTGTCCTTATAGTCCCCCGTGATCATCACCACGCGGATGCCTGCGGACTTGCAGACCTTGATGGCCTCTATGGCTTCCGTACGCGGCGGGTCGATCATACCGACAAGCCCGCAGAATACGAGATTCTTTTCATCCGTTTCCGGCGTGGGGTGCGCGGGGATATCAAGGACCGGTTTATACGCCATAGCCAGCACACGGTAGGCCTGGGAGGCAAGCGCCTTGTTTTCCTTTAAAATCTCTGCGACGTCCGCCTCCGTAATGGCGGAAACCGTGCCGTCCCGGCGCAAGATCTGCGTGCAACGCTCCACCAGGATATCCGGCGCGCCCTTGGTGAACGCCGCATATCCGCTCGGCAGCTGGTGGAACGTGGTCATAAGTTTCCGCTGGGAGTCAAACGGGATCTCCTGCAAGCGGGGCAGCTGCTTGTTATGCGCCTCCTGCTTCACGCCCGCTTTGGCCGCGGTTACGATCATGGCGCCCTCCGTCGGGTCGCCGATGATGCGCCATTCGTCCGCGCCGTTTTCCACCACATGCTCAAGCCGCGCATCGTTGCACAGCGCCAGGACGTCAACGAGACGGCTGACGGCAGGCTCTCTATTCAGGTCCAGTTCCGCATCGTCTGCCGTAAGCGCGCCCACGGGGTTGTAGCCATCCCCCTGCACGTCGATCAGCAGGCCGGGCACATACATTTTTACGATTGTCATCTGGTTCTGGGTGAGCGTGCCGGTCTTGTCGGAGCAGATCACGGTGGTGCTGCCCAGCGTTTCCACGGCGTGCAGCTTCTTCATAATGGCGTTCTTTTTCGCCATGCGCTGCATGCCCAGCGCGAGTACGATGGTAACGACCGCGGGTAGCCCTTCCGGTATGGCGGCGACTGCAAGGCTTATGGCCGTCATGAACATTTCAAGCAGATGTTCCCCGCGCAGCAGCCCCATGCCGAACACGATGGCGCAGATGATAAGGCAGCCTGTGCCTAAGAGCTTGCCCATTTTGGCGAGCTTTTTCTGCAGCGGCGTATCCTCCGCCTCTTCCTCTTGTATCATTTCCGCGATTTTGCCGATCACGGTGTTCATGCCGGTGGAGGTGACGATGCCGCTGCCTCTGCCGTAGGTGATAAGCGTACTCATGAATCCGGAATTGATCTGGTCACCCAAGCCGATGTCGCCCTTCAGATCCGCCTCCGCGTGCTTTTCCACAGGCACGGATTCGCCGGTGAGCGCGGCTTCCTCCACCTTGAGGTTGACGGAATTGATCAGCCGCACATCGGCGGGCACATAGTCCCCGGTTTCTAATATCACAGTATCGCCGGGCACAAGCTCGCGCGCGGGTATGGTCACAGGCTCGCCGTCGCGCAGCACCTTGGCGTTGGGCGCGGACATCCTTTTTAAGGCTTCGAGTGCCTTGCCCGCGCGGTATTCCTGAAATACGCCCAGCACCGCGTTGATGATGACGATGCCCAAAATGACGATGGCGTCCGTCACCTCATTGACCAATATAGATACAATACTCGCGATGATCAGGATAATGACCATATAGTCCTTGAGCTGCTCCAAGAACATCTGGAACACGCTGGCCCCTTTTTTTTGCTGCAGCTCGTTGGGGCCGTATTCTTCCAGGCGGCGTTTTGCTTCTTTGGAAGTCAGGCCGGTCTGTGCGCTGGCGCCAAGCTCTTTGCACACGTCGTGGACATTCAATTCATACCAGTTTGGTCGTTCCAACAGTCAGCACCTCTTTCTGTCTGGCTTATTTGGAGCATGGCTCCGCCGTTAAGATTTGGAAAATACCGCAAATCCGGAACAACGCGGCATTCTTCCCATATTATACATGATTTTGCCCGCATGCGCAGCAAAATACCCTGCGCCTATCTAGGCGCCGTTCCAAAAAACGAGTCTTTATTCTTTCTTCATATGTAGATACGACAAATTTACACCCTCTTTATAGGTATTCTGATACACTATATCCGTAAGTTGGAATAACCCCAGGGCGGCGCAAATATGAGGAAAGGGAGGATGTTGTCCATATGCGCTTAAGGGAAAAGAGAAGCCAGGGAATGAAAAATAAGATGGGGAGGGTATCAAAATGAATCCAATTCTTTTGTTCGTGGAAGTCATCGGGGGCATACTTGTTGTTTACTTGCTCATATTTAAGATTTTGGGCCTCCGGGTGATCGCTTCCAACGAGGTGGCAGTGGTGGAAAAGTGGTGGAGCTTTAAGGGCTCGCTCAAAGATTCCATTATAGCGCTTAATGGCGAAGCAGGGTATGCGCCGGATTTACTGCGCGGCGGCATCCATTTTCGGTCGGTGCTGATGTACAAGATACACAAATATCCGCTTATCACCGTGCCGCAGGGGCAGATCGCCTACCTATTCGCAAGGGACGGTATGCCGCTTGCGCCCACGCAGACACTGGGCCGCATTGTGGCGGAGGCGAACAACTTCCAGAGCGTGCCGGGCTTTTTAAAGAATGGCGGGCAGAGGGGGCCCCAGCGCGGCATATTGCGTGAAGGCACATATGCCATTAACCTCGCGCAGTTTATCGTCATCACGCCCAGCGATATCAAGTCCATTGCCGCCACCTCCAAGCAGGAGCTTGTGGAATTGGTCAGCATGCAGAAGACGCTAGCCGAGCGCAACGCGTTTACGCCCGTGGTCATCATGGGCCGCGGGCAGGACAGCAGCGACTTGATGGGCATCGTCACCGTGCACGACGGTACGCCGATCGACCAGGGCGAGATCATCGCGCCCGACGTGGGCGAAGGCCATGCAAGCTTTCAGGATCCGGAAAAATTCCTGCAGCTTGGCGGCAGGCGCGGTAAGCAGATCCAGGTGCTCACCGACGGCACCTACTATGTCAACCGCCTGTTTGCTACGGTAGAGTTCCGGGCCAAGACGGTCGTACCCATCGGCTTTGTGGGCGTTGTCGTTTCCTTCTTTGGCAAGGAGGGCGTAGACACTACAGGGCAGGATTATAAGCACGGAGAACTTGTGCAGGTGGGCTGCAAGGGCGTGCTGGAAAAACCCCTGATGCCGGGCAAGTACGCGTTCAATACCGACGCCGGGAAAGTGGTGCTTGTACCCACCACCAACATTATTCTGAAATGGAATAAGTCCGAAACCGGGGACCACAAGTACGACGAAAACCTCACTGAGGTCGATATCATCACCAAGGACGCGTTTGAACCGTCCCTGCCGCTTTCGGTGGTTATGCACATCGATTATAAGCAGGCGCCATGGGTCATCCAGCGCTTCGGCGACATCGGGATGCTTGTCAACCAGTCGCTCGATCCTCTGGTAAGCGCGTATTTTAAGGATGTGGCGCAAACGAAGACACTCATCGAGCTCATTCAGGAGCGCAGCTCCATCCGTGAGCGCGCGGTGCTGGAAATGAAGGAGAAGTTCGCAAAATACAATCTCCAGTTGGAGGAAGTGTTGATCAGCACCCCCAAGACCACCATCAACGACTCACAGATAGAAAAAATCCTGATGCAACTCCGGGAACGGCAGATTGCGGAAGAAAAGCGGGTTACCTATCAAAAACAGCAGGCTGCCGCGGAAAGCGAAAAGTCCCTGCGTGAAGCGGAGGCGGTTGCGGAACAGCAGAACTTCCTCACGAAGTCCAAGATCCAGATCGAGATCGAAGGCAACAACGGCGCGGCGCTTGCGAGCAAGGCCGAGCAGGAGGCCAACCAGATTATTGCCCTTGCAAAGGCAAACGCCTCCAAGGTGCGCCTGGAGGGTGAGGCGGAAGCCAGCAAGGAATCAAACGTCGGCTTGGCGAAAGCGCAGGCGATCGACGCGCAGGTCAAAGCCTACGGCGGCGCGGAATACCGCG
>JAEYHP010000052.1 GCA_023409435.1 Bacillota bacterium
CCCGGGTGCCGAGGTGGAACGCCTCGTTGACGTCGTGCGTCACAAACAGGAACGTCTTTTTGTAAGTCTCGTGAATTCGCTTCAATTCATTTTGCAGGTTGCCGCGGGTGATGGCGTCTATCGCGCCAAACGGCTCGTCTAGCAGCATCAGTTGCGGTTCCGCGGCAAGCGCGCGGGCAAGGCCCACGCGCTGCTGCTGCCCGCCGGAAAGCTCGATTGGGTACCGCTTTTTGAATTCGGCCGGGTCAAGCTCCACCAGCTCCAGCAATTCGTCGATGCGGCGCGCGATGCGCGCTTTTTCCCAGCCCAATATTTTCGGCACGGTAGCGATGTTTTCCGCAATCGTCATATGCGGAAAAAGCCCCACCTGCTGGATGACATAGCCGATCTTTCGTCTGAGCGCCACCGGGTCAAGTGATTTTACGGGCTGACCGAAAAACAAAATTTCTCCGCTGTCCGGCTCATACAGGCGGTTGACCAGTTTGATAATGGTTGTTTTTCCGCAGCCGGACGTCCCCAGTATGGTGACGATCTCGCCCTCCTCGATGGAGAGGCTCACGTTTGAGACGGCGTCGTATGTCGCCTTGGGGAACCGCTTGGTGACGGATTTAAACTCGACCGCAATGCTCATGTTTCTCTCCCGATAATGGTGATCGCCCCGGTAGGGCAGGTGTTCGCGCACAGCCCGCAGCCCCTGCACACGGAAGCGTCCAAAGCGACGCCCCCTTCCTGCATGGAAAATGCGAAAAAGGGACATCGCTCCATGCACAGGCCGCAGCCGATGCAGGTTTCCGCTTCATAGCGGGCTACCGAACTTGATGCGGGCCAGTGAGGCAGGCTGTTCCGGGCGGCCTGCGCCCGGAACAGGTAGCAGCAATCGTTGCAGCAGTTGCATATGGTATGCGGGTTAAGGGTGTGCACAAGCCCCGCCTCGTCCGCCCGGCGCACCACATCCTTTGCCTGCTCTTTTGTCAAAGGCTTTGACCAGCCCCGGTGGGACATGGTGTTGATGCCGTTTCGGAAGGAGATGCAGGTATCGGCGGGGTGCGCGCAGTTTCCCGCAAGCGTCCTGCAATCGCACCGGTTGAGCCAGATGCTTTCCGTGACGGTATCCAAAAACGCAAGCGTTTCATTTAGCGTCGCCACCCGGTCCTCTGTGGGGCGTATGGCTTCCCGGTCCAGCCGACCGAGGTAAGCGTTAAAATACCAGGCGTCCAGCGCCCACCGCGTCTCCCTGAGGAACGCGTTGTATGTTTCCGGCTCGGTGATGACGAACACGTCCAGCCGGCCGTAAAACGTGCCGGCCTTAAATTGCGTGAAGCTGTCGTCAACAAGCGCAAGTACCCCGCGTCGGTATGCATTTTTCAGCAGCGTGTCGATTTCTTCGCGGCTATATTCACTGCCCATTGTACTTTGCATGGCGTCTAACGCGTCGGACGCCGAGAAGCTCTCGCTTTGGAGAGCTTCTATGAGCAGGCGTTCGTCTGCGTTTACAATTTCGTTTATCACGCCAAGCGCCGCTTCCGGCACGTCAAAGCGCGAAAGAAATTTGCTGCACACGACTTATCCCTTCAGTTGGGCCTTGATGGAGTCGAAGTACTCCTTCGCGACTTCCTCATATTCGCGCTTGTTCACGTCCACCTCGGCGTTAAGGCCTATGATCGTCGCGTTGTCTATTTTTGCGGAAAGCTTGTTGAGCACTTCGGCGATCTTGGGGTTCTTCTCCAGCAGCTCGCTGCTGCCCACCGGGGCGATGTTGTAGGGCGGCCATACGAATTTGTCGTCCTGCAGCACCAGGAACTTCGAGGTATCCACCAAGGGGCCTTCCGTGGTATACGCTACGGCGAGATCGGCCTGGCCGTTTTCTAAGATTTCATATTTGAGGGCGTTGTCGAACACTTCTTTAGATTGGAAGTTGAACGGGCCATATACCTTTTCGAGTGCGGGCAGGCCGTCCTCGCGCTGGTCAAACTCGCCCTGGGAGGCGAAGCGGATTTTGTCGGCGTTTTTCTGCAGATCCGATATGGTCGTAATGCCCAGCTCGCTGGCGATGGGGGCAGCGATCACAAGGCCCTGGCTGTCGTTTGCCTGCGCGTAATCGAGCCAGGTCAGTTGGAACTGCTTCCGGTATTCTTCCTTCACGATGTCATAGACTTCCTGCGGGTCGGTCACAAGCTCGTGCTTGAGTATGGAAAGTAATCCCGTTCCCGTGTATTCCGGGTAGAGGTCGATTTCCTTGTTCACAAGCGCGGTATGCACCACGGAGCTTGCGATATTGAATTTCCGCTCCACGGTAAAACCGTTGTCCTCAAGCGCCAGAGCATAAAGCTCCGCCAATACCAGGTTTTCCGTAAAATCCTTCGAGCCGATCCGTACTGCTGCGGGTTTGGGCGCGCAGGCGAATGCGGAGAATGCGGTAGCAAGAACCAGAACGACTGCAACAATGTAGGAGAAAACTCTCTTTTTCATATGGACCTCCCTAATATGACTTTTAAAAATTTTTAAATGCGTTGGTGACGCGTGGAGAACCGCTCCATCAGATGGAATAAAAGATCAACAGCCAGGGAAAGAGCCGCCACCGATAAACCGCCGATTACGAGCAGATCCATCCGGTACAGGCCAAGTCCGGTGAATATAATGGTCCCCAGGCCCCCGCCGCCAATATAGGCTGCAAGCGTCGCACTGGCGATCACCTCTACCGCTGCCGTACGCAGCCCCGTGAGTATTAAAGGCGCCGCGAGCGGAAGCTCCACTTTATAAAAGACCAGGCCGGGGCCCATTCCCATGCCCACCGCAGTTTCCTTTACCGAATACGGAACGGAGGAAAACCCCGCGGCCGTGTTGATGAGTATGGGAGGAATCGCAAGTATTGTCAGCGCGACGCCCGCGGGCAGCGCACCAACCCCGATCAGGGGGATGCAGATGACCAATATGGCGAGGCTGGGTATGATGCGCAATAGACCGAAGAACTCCGTTAAAAGCCTGTGAAGAAGCTTGCTTCTCGCGCCGAGCAGCCCGAGCGGAAACCCGATGCACACGGCGCAAATAACGGCAATCCCGCTTAAGCGGATATGCTGCAGCAACGACATCGCATAGTCTGCTGCGTTCTTCTCAAAGTACGTAAGAATGTCCGCATACATCGCTTCACCTCGTTGCTTGTACTCATGGATAAAACCTACTAAATCTATATGTTTTATGTGATTATATGTTCCATCAGAACCGATGTCAAGTAAAAAAGTAAAGAATTATGGAATATCTGTATTTCAATAGTAACAATTTTATTGTAAACCCAATAAAAAATGGGCGCAAGCATAATACGTGCACCCATTGAGAGTTTCCCTGTAACGAGGGTTCCCACACATACGCAAAAGAGCCGCACGCTATGCATGCAGCCCCTTTGCTGAAGAAGAAAGAGAAGAATATATAAACCCGTCCTGCCGGATGCCCTTATCCGGCATGGGGGGCAGGCCTACTGCAGGTAGCCGTATTGCTGGCGTATCGCGAACAGAAGCGCTTCGAGCTCGCGCGGGATGTCCACGTGAGGCTCGTCCAGGTCGATTTCCTTCACCACGCCGTCCACGCGTACGAGATAACGCGTGCCGCCCAGGGAAAGGAAGCCGGTGTTCTCGCTGTCTTTAAAGTCCGCCTCAGTGTGGAACAGCGTGGGCTTTACCAGGTACGGCGCATCGTTGTACGGGCAGAACACAGCGCAGTTTCCGCACTCGTTGCACATGCGGTCCACATGCAGGATCTGGCGCATTTCCATGCCCGGTACGGAGATCGCGAGGTTGGCCCGGTTGGGGCAAACCTGCGCGCAGATCTCGCAGGACACGCTGCAGTATAAGCAGCGCTCGTTTTCACGCCCTGCGTTTTCGTATTCCGCGAGTATGCCGTTCTTTTCCCGACAGGCCGCGGGGCTCTGGTAGGCTACCTCGGGTATGGTGTACGTATGCGGCGCATTGAGGATATGGTTCGCCACGCGCTGCGCGTCCGCAATGGCCTCCACCACTGTGGCAGGTCCGCGGTTGGCGTCGCCCACCACATACACGCCGGGGATGCTGGTTTCAAGCGACTGCGGGTCCACCGCTGCCTTTCCGCGCGCGTCCGTCTTGACGCCATTCGCGTCAAACAGCGTTTTATCCACGCGCTCACCCACGGCGGCAACCAGCAGGTCGCACGGCAGCTTCACAATTTCGTCGGTCTCCACGGGGGTACGGCGGCCGCTTGCATCCGGCGCGCCCAGCGCCATCTTTTTGCAGGTAAGCATCCCGCCCGAAACCGAGACAGGGCTTAATAGCTCACAGAACTCCACGCCTTCCTGCATCGCCAGCAGCAGTTCTTCCTCGTCCGCGGGCATGTACCGCTTGTTGCGGCGGTAAACCACGCGCACGCTTTCCACGCCAGGCAGGCGCTTTGCGGCGCGCGCCGCATCCATGGCGGTGTTGCCGCCGCCCACGATGCAGACGTTCTTGCCGACTTCGCCTATGGTCTCCTTCCGGCAGGCGGTGAGAAAATCCAGCACGTTCATGGCCGTGCCTTCGGTCAGCTTCAAATCGCCGTGCGCGTACGCGCCGATTGCGATAACGATATAATCAAACCCTTGCTCGCGCAAAGCCGCAACGGAGGGCGCTATCGTATTGAGCTTGAACTTCACACCCATTTTTTCCACCAGCTGCACGTCGCGCTCGACGCTCGCCGCGGAAATGCGGAACTCCGGCACCACGTGGCGGACGATGCCGCCCAAGGCGTCCTTCTGCTCATAGAGCGTTACGGGCATGCCCGCACGCCCCAGGAAGTACGCCGCGGAAAGTCCTGCGGGGCCGCCGCCAATCACCGCCGCGCGCTCGGAGGAGGTCATCACCGGCGTTTCGAGTTCGCCCAGCAGCGCCTCATAGCCGCAGCGCGCCGCTTCCAGCTTGGCGTTGCGGATGCGGATGCTTTCTTCATAGTGGCCATGTACGCACTTGTCCATGCAGTGGTGCGGGCAGATGCGCCCCGTAATAAAGGGCAGAGGGTTCTTTTCGGTAACGACTTTGAGCGCCTTTAGATGCTTTCCCTGGCCCACGAGCGACACATATTCCGGGATATCCTGGTTGATGGGGCAGCCGTACGTGCAGGGCGCGGTGAAGCAGGAGAACACCGGCAAGCGCTTACCAATTTTTTTGGTGGACGCGGGCTTGATGTCCTTCCTATGGTGCGGGTCGGTCAGCGCGGACTGCGCAAGCCGCTGCACGCGCGAAACGCTTACCCCTGCAAACGGCCGGTAGGGGAGGCGCGAAAGCTCCTCCGCGATCTGCAGCATGCGCTGGTAGCCGCCGGGCTTCAATACGGTGGTGGCGATGGTAATGGGCCATATGCCCGCTTCATACAGTTTTGTAATGTTGAACGCGGCGGCGCCGCCCGAGAAGGAAAGGCGTATGCGCCCATCGAACTGTGCCGTCAGGCGGTTAGCCATTTCGATGGTCAGCGGGTAGAGCGCCCGTCCGCTCATGTACATTTCGCCGCTGGGCAGCTCGTTTGCCGCCACGTCCACCGGGAACGTGTTGGACAGCTTCAAGCCAAACTCCACGCAGTGTTCCTCAGCCAGTGTGCGCAGGCGCTCGAACATGGGCACCGCATCCTTATACTGGAGGTCCTCGCGGAAGTGGTGGTCGTCAAACTTGATATAGTCGTATCCCATGGCGTCAAGCGTCCGCCGCGCCGTCTCATAGCCCAAGATCGTGGGGTTGCACTTGACGAACGTATGCAGCTTCTTTTCCGAAATCAGGTAGGAAGCGATCTTTTCAATCTCCTGCGGCGGGCAGCCATGCAGGGTAGAGAGCGTGATGGACGTACATACGTGCGGGCTGATGTTTTCGATGTAGCGGGCGTTCACATGCTCAAACAGGCGCAGGTTAGAAAGCGCCCATTCCTTGCATGCCTTGAATGCTTCTGTATTGGAAGCGTCCTTGAGCCCTTCGATGAACCGGTCGATCTTGGGGGACGTGATGCCCGCAAAATCGTAACCCACGCTCATGTTGAACACAAAGCCGTTTTCATCGCCCAGGCCAAATTCCCGGGCGAGCAGCTTACATAGCACCCAGGCCTTGATGTATTCGTCGAGCGCCTGCGGAACGGTCAGTTCCGTGGACCATTCGCAGTTGTAGCCTTCGTCCTCTGCCAGGATGCAGGGGCGGGGCACGCAGCGGCTCAAATCCTCGCCGTCCATGACCTGCACGGTTTTGAGTTCAAAGAACCGCGCGCCTGCGTAATAGCCCGCCACGATATTCTGGGCAAGCTGCGTATGCGGGCCTGCCGCGGGGCCGAACGGCGTTTCCACGGTCTCGCCAAACAGCGGCAGATGCTTCTCCTTGGGAGCGATATAGGGGCGTTCCACGCCGAATACCGCGTTCTCCTGTGCGTGTTCCTTTAAGATCCAGGTCATCAGTTCCCCGAAGGGGATGGGCGTCATTCGTTCGGACATGGCTGTTTGTCCTCCTTATGTCATAAGTACGTTTGTTATAAGTACGTTGGAGGCTCTATCCACAGTTCGTAATGGTCGTACTGCGTCGCATGCGCTCCTTGTATTCCCTTACTCACTGGGATTTCACCTCGCTTCATCCGCCACAGGCGGCGCTCAGTTTCGTCCCCTCAAACCTCCGCTAAAGGGACATCTCCCTTTAGAATCCCGGATATGTCAAAAGTAACTTCGTTTCTTAGCTAAATCTAATAAGAGCGTTCGCTTTCTTTTGCTGCTTGCCCCCGAATGGTACATTCGGGGATCTTTCAAGGATTGATGTGTAGCCGTTGGCTGCACGACCGATCTTTCCTGGAAAGAAAAGCAGGTCCCTCGTAATATCCCGTCAACCGTTCAGTTGCTTCCACAGCTTGGCGGTCAGTTCCAGCGTCTTGGCGTTTACGGCCTCCTCGTCGCAGCAGAGCAATTCGCGGTCCTTCATCAGCACGCGGCCGTTTGCCACCGTGTGGATGCACTGCTTGCCGCACATGCCGAACATGATGTGCCCATCCGCGTTGAAAGAACCAAACGGCGTGTAGGTCTTGTAATCAAACACCGCAACGTCCGCCGCGGCGCCGGGTTCGAGCACGCCGAGGGGGACTTTAAACTCACGCGCGCCGATCTTGCGGTTGCCGTCAAAGAGCATACTTGTCACTTCCACCCAGCCCACGTTGGGCAGGCAGGCGTTGTGCTTCTGGATGCAGTTGGCCACTTTCAGGCTTTCGATCATGTCGTTGGTGTAGGCGTCGGTACCGAGACCCAGCAGGATGCCTTTCGCGTACATCTGTAATACGGGCGAGCAGCCGACGGCGTTAGACATATTGCTTTCGGGGTTGTTGACCACCATGGTGTCCGTGGCCTTCACCAGATCCATTTCCGCGGGGCTCATGTGAATGCAATGCCCGGCAATCGTCTTTTCGCCCAAGATGCCCATATCGTGCAGGCGGTGTACGGTGCGCTTGCCGTAGTGTTGCAGGCTGTCGTATACGTCGTTCATGCCTTCCGCCACATGGATATGGAAGCCCGCGCCGGCGGGTTTTTCCGCCACGCACTTTTCCAGCGTTTTATCGGAAAGCGTGAACGCCGCGTGCAGGCCGAACATGCCCTTGACCATATCGGTGGCGTCCTTTTGCGCGTAACGGATGAAATCCACGTTTTCCTTGATGGCGGCGGCGCATTTTTCCGCACCGTCACGGTCGGAAACCTCATAGCACAGGCAGGTGCGCATGCCCAGTTCTTTTGCGACCTCTGCGATGGCAAACAGGCTACCTTCAATTTCCCCGTAGCTTGCGTGGTGGTCGTACAGCGTGGTCACGCCGTTTTTGATGCTGTCGATATAGGTCTGGTAGGCACTGTACCGCGTGCCTTCCACATCGAGATGACGGTCGATGTTCCACCACATGCCATCGAGTATTTCATAAAAATTCGTGGGGTTGTGGCCGTTTATGGAAAGACCGCGCGCGAACGCGCTGTAAATATGACTGTGCGCGTTGATGAGGCCGGGCATGATAACGCCGCCGCGCGCGTCCAAAAACTCCGCTTCCGGGTACTGTTGTTTTAAGGCCGCGGTTTCGCCCACCGCCTTAATCAGGCGTCCGTCGCACAGGACAGCGCCGTTTTCAAAATAGGTACCATTTTGGTCCCTTGTTAAAAGCTTTCCGTTGCCGATCAATAGCATGGCTGTTCCTCCTTTTGTTTTGCATGTGCGAAATGAAATGAAATTATTCGCCAAAGCCGGATACAATGAAGTATTTGCCCGGGAAAGAAAAAAGAGCGCCGCCCCGTTTTAAGAGGAGAACACTCACCGCAAACCCGTTAAGGGATCAGCTTGAGTGATAGTCAAAGCCCGTGCGCGCGGCACTTCCTTTCAGCTATCAGTCAAATTTTTAATTGTGGTTGCTTTTGTGGTATTATATCATGCGTAAAGCCGCTTTCGCAAGGGGATTCCCGTCGAATCCATAAAAAGTTTTAGGGAGAACAAAAAAATGTTTGCTTCACAGTGGCGCATGGAGAGGGATCCCGTAGCCCTTGCAATCCGCCGCACTGTATTCATTAAGGAACTCGGCCTTTTGGAGGACGAGGTGTTAGACGCTATGGACGATTGCGCAGCGCAGCTGGTGGTCGAACTGGATGGGGTACCTGTGGCCACGGCCCGGCTTTCTCCCGAAGGCGTGGATGCGCGGCTATCGTTCGTTGCAGTGCTGCCCGCGTACCGGGGGCAGGGGTTTGGCGACCTCTCTGTGCGGCAGGCGCTGTATAAAGCGCAGAACATGCAGTTTTCGCGCGTGTTCGCGGACGTACTGGAGCGGTACGCGGCGTATTATCAGGCGTTCGGGTTTCGGGAACTGGGAGCGGCGGAGGCAGGTATCATTAAAATGGTAGTCGAAACGAACGGCGTGCTCTGGCATCCTCGCTGCAAAGAAGATGTTATAAAATAATAGATTGGGTTCTTAGGGACGTTACGCCCCTAAGCGGGTGCTTGAGGGCAGAGCCCTCAACGTAACTTAAATCTTAGGAAAAGGAGTTCCTATGCAGCTGCCTCCGGCATTTGAAACCCGCATGCAAACACTTTTGGGCGAAGACTATCCCGCCTACCGCGCCGCTTTGGAAGAACCGCCCAGGCGCGGTTTGCGCGTGAACACGCTCAAAATCGGCGTAGAGGAATTTTTAAAGAAAGCGGAGCTTTCGCTCACACCCACGGGCCTCATACCGGAGGGCTTAATGCTTACGGAGGAGCAGCCCCGCATCGGCGCGCATCCGCTGCACCGCGCAGGGCTTTTCTATATGCAGGAGCCTTCCGCCATGCGGGCGGCGGCGGTGCTTGCGCCAACGCCCGGCATGCGGGTGCTTGATCTTTGCGCAGCGCCCGGCGGCAAGGCAGGGCAGCTTGCGGCGTATTTACAGGGAAAGGGTATACTCGTTGCCAACGAGGTCGTGCCCAACCGCGCGGCGGTGCTCGCGGGGACGCTGGAGCGGCTGGGGGTAAGGAACGCGCTGGTCACAAGCATGCAGGTAGAGCCCCTGTGCAATGTATTAAAAGGATATTTTGACGCGGTGCTCGTCGACGCCCCATGCAGCGGGGAGGGCATGTTCCGCAAGGAGCCGCAGGCGATATTGGATT
>JAEYHP010000066.1 GCA_023409435.1 Bacillota bacterium
GTTCATGCCCGGCCGCAAAAATCTCCTTTGCGATATCGGGCTGTTCCGCTACGGAAATGCCGGGCAGGAAGAATGTTGCCCGCACATTGTACTTTTCTAAAAGCGCAAGCAGTTCTTTTGTCGCATCCTTCTCCAGCGCGCCAAAAAATACGAGTGATATGGATTTAGAGAGCGTGGGAACGGAGCTCAATACGGCTGCCCCTTCGGCCATAATGCTTGCCTGGGCGATGACGCCCGCAAGGTTATCCTCTTTTTCCGGTTCCTGTGCTTCCACTTTGGCGCACGCAACAACGCCCGTAAGCAGTACGCATACGAGCGCCAGAGAAAGCCATCTCAATAACATACGATATCCCATACGGGTCACTCCCGTGTCTACATAATAGGGTATCCGCTCCCTTAGAGCCGCCAGTAGCAGAAACCCTTTTCTTCAAGCGCATGCTTATTGAGCATGCTTTTGACGTCGATGATCACGCACTCGTTGCGCGGATGCCCGTTGAACATCGCGTTGATCTGCTCCGTGCTCAAGCGCCTGAATTCCTCATGCGCCACGGCGAACACCACGCAATCCATATCGCGGATATCGCCTACAGGAGCGAGCGTTACTTTGTATTCGCGTTCAATTTCCGCGGCGTCCACGCGGGGGTCGCAGACCACAGGCTCTATGCCATAATCCCTCAGGTGGGCGATCATGTCCATTACGCGGGAATTGCGCGCGTCCGCGCAGTTTTCCTTGAACGCCACGCCCAGCACGCCGACCTTCGCCTGCCGCACCTGCTTGTTGGCAAGTACCAGCTTTTTGATGACGGTATCGGCCAGGAATTTGCCCATGCCGTCATTAACTTTCCGGCCGGATAGTATGATCTGGCTGTGGTATCCGAGGCGCTCGGCCTCGTATACCAAATAATACGGGTCCACGCCGATACAGTGGCCGCCCACAAGCCCGGGGTAGAAGCCAAGCGCATTCCATTTCGTGTTCATGGCCTCGACCACTTCGAAGGTATCGATTTCCATGCGCTCCAATACCATGGCAAGCTCGTTCATAAAGGCGATATTGATATCGCGCTGGCTGTTTTCGACCACCTTGGCGGCTTCCGCTACTTTTATGGAGGGCGCTAAGTGCACGCCCGCCTCGATCACAAGTTCATACACGCTTGCAATGAGCTGCAGCGCCTGAGCGTCTACGCCGGATACGATGCGTCTGGTGTTTTCCAGGCGATGCAGCCTGTCCCCGGGGTTCATGCGCTCCGGCGAATAGCCTGCTTTGAAATCCGGGCCGCACTTTAATCCGCTCTCCCGCTCCAATATGGGAATGCAGACGTCTTCCGTCACGCCGGGGTATACGGTGGATTCATATACCACCACGCTGCCGGGTTTTAGGGCGCGCCCCACCGTCTCGCTTGCGCGGACCAGTGGGCAAAGGTCCGGCGTTTTGTCCGGATTGACGGGCGTAGGAACAGCTATGGCAAAAAACTTTGCCTGCTTTAAATCCTCCGCATCCGATGTGAACAATATGGAAGAAGAGCGGATGACGTCGTCGCCCAGCTCGCGCGTGGGGTCTTTGCCGCCTAAATAATGCGCTATTTTTTGCGCGTTGACGTCAAAGCCGATGACGGAAAGCTTTTGGGAGAATGCGTACGCCAAAGGCAGGCCGACATACCCAAGCCCGATAACGGCCAGCTTTTCTTCTTTACGGAGCAATTGCGATAGTAAATCCTGCATAAACACACCCCAAAATGTATATACACACTGCGTCCCGGCCCGTTGCGCAAGCGATAGCGCGGTATACAATATATATCGTATAATTTCATATTCATCATAGCGGATTGCCGATCCTTCGTCATCAATATTTTTGTGGCAGGAATGCATAATAAATGGATTGCGTTCCAGCACCGAAAGCGCGCAAAGATTTACAAACCGGCAAAAGCGTGGTATGATGCGCGCAGCAAGCGGTCCATACGGTGTGCCATACAGAGGGGAAATTATGAAAGCATGCATTCGCGTCAGAAGCCTTACGATCGGGGAAGGATTGCCTAAAATCATAGTCCCCGTCGCGGCGAAAACGAAGGAAGAGCTGCTCTTGCAGGCGGCTTCCCTCAAAAGCGAACCCGTGGGCGCCGTGGAGTGGCGGGCGGATCAGTTTGGCGCGCTAAATGAACCCGCCGTACTCGGTGCTTTAAAAGCGCTGCGTGAAGCAATAGGCGATCTGCCGCTTTTGTTTACCATCCGCACAAAAAACGAAGGCGGCTCATTTGGCGCCCCGCAAGGAGAGCATCTGCGCCTCAACCTTCTTGCAGCAGCAAGCGGGTTTGCGGATATGATCGATGTGGAGTTTGGCGCAGGCGACGCTGAGATGATACGGCATATCGGCGAGCTTCAGACGCTCGGCGTGCGGGTGTTAGTATCCAGCCACGATTTTCAAAAGACGCCGCCCAAAGAGGAACTCGTAGCGCGTTTACGCGCCATGCAGCGCTCGGGTGCCGATCTTGTAAAAATCGCCGTCATGCCAAAAACCGAACAGGATGTTTTGACGCTCCTATGCGCTGCGGAGGAGTTTACAAGAGCATACAAGGATCGGCCGCTCATCGCCATTTCCATGGGTGCATTGGGAGCCGTGAGCCGTATCTGCGGCAATTTGTCCGGCTCGGATATGACGTTCGGGGCGGCGGGCGTTGTTTCCGCCCCCGGTCAGCTTCCGGCAAAAACGCTTCAGAAAATACAGAACTCCCTGAATACGCGCGCCTGAAAGTATCATTTCATAAAGGCAGTAACACCCTCGATTTTACAAGACTTGATTGGGGGAAACGCATGAATTGCACACGCAAGCTGTTCCAGACGAAAGATCCGTATAATCTAAACGGCACGGACGCATTGTTTTTGGAAGCAGTAAAGGAAAACGTGCGGCTGCACAGTTCGCGCTGCCCTGAATACCGCGCGTTATTGCATCGGGAAGCTTTTTCGGTTGACGCGTTAAAAATCATTGACGACCTTTACCGTATCCCGGTGCTGCCCACGCTGTTTTTAAAGGCGCATCCGCTGTTTTCCATGGAGGAAAAGCGGTTTTTGATCCGTGCCACGTCCTCCGGCACGTCGGGCATGAAAAGCCGCATCGGCATCGACACGGTAAGCTTTTCCTATGGCATCCGCATGCTGTTAAAGATTTTCTCCTATCACCGCCTGCTGTCGTTGGTCCCTACCAATTATATTTTGCTCGGATATGAGCCTTCCAGCGCTATGGAGACGGGCGCGGTCAAGACGGCGTACGGCGTCACGTACTTTGCGCCCGCCCTGCACAGGGAGTATGCGCTCAAATACCGGGACGGCGCGTATACGCCCAACATCGAAGGCGTTTTACGCGCACTGCACCGTTATCAAAAGCAGGGGCTGCCCGTGCGTCTTGTCGGGTTCCCATATTTTATACTGATTTTGATTCAGGAATTGGAACGAAGCGGCTGCCGCCTAAAATTACCCAAAGGAAGCAAGGCGCTACTTGGCGGCGGCTTCAAGGGGCAATTTGCGCAGCGTGTGGAAAAGCGGGAGCTGCTTTCCCGCATCGGGGATGCGCTTGGGATTCCCGAAAGCGGCTGCAGGGAATTTTTCAGCGCCGCCGAACATCCAATAGCGTATTGCGACTGCGCGCACCACCATTTCCACGTGCCGGCGTACAGCCGCGTCATCGTTCGGGACGTCAGGACGCTCCTTCCGCTCCCGTATGGACAGCCGGGGTTATTGAGCTTTGTCACGCCCATCATGCAGAGCGTGCCGTTTGTCAGCGTCATGACGGACGATATCGCCGTGCTGCACGACGGAAAGACATGCGGCTGCGGCGTTAGGTCGCCGTACTTTGAGGTGCTGGGCCGCGCGAACGCGCAGGGCATCAAAACCTGCGCTGCGGGAGCGGCGGAAGCGTTGGAGGCGTTGTCATGAATCTGCTGTTTGGGGAACGGATGGACCGGCAAGAGAGCCTTGCGGTATTGCAGAATATGCAGGCGTCCGTCGCGCGCACGCTTTTACATTTGCGGCCCCTCGCGCAAACGGTAATAAAAGCGTGTGGCGAGCTGCGCGCACAAATCGACCCGGAACAGTATCTCCCCATGCTGGTTGAAACCGGGCTTTCCGTTTCCGCCGCGCGCAGGCAGCTTGCGGAAGCTATGGCCATGCTGGACCCGGATTATTTGCTTTCGCGTATGGAACGCGAGCTTGGGCAAAACCCATTGGAACCTGTTTCATTTGTGCCGCAGGATAGGGAAGCGCCGGTGCGGGAGCAATGGCGGCCGCTGGGGGTGCTGTTTCACATTGCGGCGGGCAATATGGAGGCCTTACCCGCGTTTACCGTAATCGAAGGGCTCTTAACCGGCAACATCAATATTTTAAAACTCCCCGGCAATGAGGACGGATTATCCATAGAGCTCCTTGAGGCGCTTATCCGCATTGCGCCGGAATTAAAAGAGTATATCTATGTGTTTGACTACCCCTCCGAGGAAACGGCGCTGATGGAACGGCTGGCGGATGTTGCGGACGCTATCGTCGTCTGGGGATCGGACGCCGCAATTACGGCGGTGCGCCGCTTGGCAAAGCCAGGCGTCCGCCTGATAGAATGGGGCCACAAATTGAGCTTTGCCTATGTCACGCGGGCGGGTATGGAAGAGGGGCAAATGTTTGCGCTGGCGTCCCATATTTCTTTGACCAACCAGCTTCCGTGCAGTTCCTGCCAGGGGATTTATCTGGACACGGAGGACGAGGAGGAGGCCCTGGCGTTCTGCAAATCCTTCTTAGCTGTTCTGGAGCGGGCGGGCAAAGCGGAGCCGCGCAAGCTTGATACTGTCCTGCAGGCGCATCTCACGCTCAGGCTGCGCACAGAGGCGCTGTTATCGACGTTCCACGGCGGCTGGCTGTACGAGGGAACGGAAGGAAGCGTGCAGTACCGCCCTGATTTCAAATTGGACTCTTCTATGCAGTTCCGCAACTGCTGGGTGCGGCGGCTGCCCCTAGGGGAATTGGTGGAAAAGCTTCGCCCATACAGGGGATACCTGCAAACGGCGGGCCTTTTATGCGGCAAGGAAGAGCGGGATACAGTATCCGAACTGCTCTTTCGCGCGGGCGTCATCCGCGTGACGGATCCAAACAATATGTCCGCCGCTTACTGCGGCGCAGCCCATGACGGGGTGTTTCCGTTGCGCCGATATATGAAGCGAGTCTCTTTGGAATAGTACGGGTTATCCTCCGCGCAATATGACCTCTTTACGCATAGTATGGAGTAACCGCGGAGGATAACATATGAGCTGGAAATCAAAGTCCCCCCCGCTGGAAGGAGCAACATCCAACCAGATTAAGCTTATGCACACCGTCCGCCGGTTTTGGCTGGACCAAGTGTTGTGGACGCGCGGGTTGCTGATTAGCACCGCATTTTTACTGCCGGATAAGGAGGCCGTAACGCGGCGGCTGTACCGGAATCCGGAAGACTTTTACACCCTCTTCTCCGCCCTTTATGGCGAGTGCACGGCAGGGCAGCTCCAGGACCTGCAAAAGAAGCAGCTCGATTGCGCCGCGGCCCTCATGGAAGCGGTGTGCGGCGAAGACTCCGCCGGGATGGCCGGGATAAGGCAAGACTGGTATGCAAACGCAGAGCGCATTTCCATATTCCTGCAGAGCATCAACGAAGCCTGGACCGGCCCATTATGGCAGGCGCTGCTGGAAGAACAGCTGGAGATGACGGAGGAGCAGGCGGTATTCGTACATTCCGGCAACAATACCGAAGGGATCGCGCGGTTTGAAGGACTGCTGGAGCTTTCTGATACAATGGCGGAAGAAATGGCAAGCGGGTTGATACGCCAATTCCGTCTGTAAGGCACATCTCTCCGGGACGGCGATACTATCGCGTCGTCCCGGATTTTTATTTTAAGGCAAAACATTCTTAGGGGGTGTGGGGGATCGCTAATAGATGTGCCGGGGTTCTAAAATCGATTCACCGGATCGATTTTTAGCTCTTACGAGCCATCGAACCCGCTTTCCTACGGAAAGCCCACACTTAAATCAAAGCTGACGACATGCGCGTCAGATTTGCGGAAAAAATGCCGCCACAAGCGGCATTTTAACCTATAGAAAAACCCGCTGTTAAAGTCCGCAGGACTTTGTCAGTGGCCATTACTTTCTCCCCAGAGCGAGAGCGCGACCTCGCGCACCCGATCGGTATCCGCCACATAGTAGCTGCGGCGGTCTATTGTCTTGCACCGGCCGGGCAGCGTTACAAATTCCACCTCGTCCAGATTAAGGTCTCTCAATACGTCCGCAAGCGTAAGCATTTGGCCTATTCCGATGTTGGTATGCACATAGGAATTGAGCGCCGTCCACAGCCGGGGTACGGCCTGTATCGGGTTCATGGATTTGACGCGGGAAGCGAATGCGCGGATAAACGCCTGCTGCCGTTTCACGCGCGCGATATCGCTGCCGCCGGTGATGCCGTGGCGCATGCGCACGAAGCTCTGCGCCTTCTCGCCCTGCAGCAGCACGGTATCGCCCTTTTCTCCAAAGCCTGGCATATCGCAGGGGAGCGTTACGGGAACGCCGTTTACGGCGTCCGCAAATTTCGCGATGCCGTCCATATCGATGCTCGCGTAATAATGCAGGCGGAAATCCCCCTGGAGGCCGTCGAAGAGCAGCTTTTCAAGCGAATAAATCAAATTTTCGTGCCCGTATTCTTCCGGCCCGCCGCCGAAATTGAACGCGGAATTGATTTTGTTGTACTGTGTGCTTTGAACCCTCCCATGGTCGTCCAGGCGGCGGATAAACGCGCGCGTATCGCGCGGGATGCTCAATATCGTGCAGGAGGGGACGTCGAGGTCTATTACCAATATCGCGATGGTATCGCTGCGATAGCCGCGGCCCCTCTGTTCGCGCTCCTCGTTGCTGTCTATGCCCATCAATACGATGTTGATCGTGTCCTCGCCCAAAAGCCGCATGGAATTTGCGGACTGCGCGGCGGCATCCACCGTTTCCGGCTCTAACTCCGCCGTTTGCGGAGCAGGCGTTTGGAATGTTACGTGTGGGTTGCGCAGCTGTTGAAGCATGCCCGCTCCTGAAAAAAGCACGAGGGCAAGGCAAAGGAAAACAATAAAATAGCGGCTCGGCCGCCGGTCGTTCCATTTCATGCAATCGGCACCTCCGGGAATATTGTTGGGCCTCAAAAATCGTCCGGCCCGAAACAGGATTAGTTTGTGTTCATTGCATGAAAAACATGTTCCGCATACCCGGACCTATACATGAATACACATAAAAAAAATGGTTTCATAAGCACCGTATGCCAATACACACGGTATGGACTGCGCTTTTATAAAGCGCCCCGTGCGCGGTCCGCCATGTGCCGGACGTGGGCGAGCACACGCATTCTTTTTAATTGATTTTGATGGAAAAGAATGCGGCTACGAGGCGGTCCGGCGTTCCTGCGGCGGCAAAAACGCATGGTTGCCGTTTGTGCATTGGCTGTACAGGCGCTTAAGCGGAAAGGCGTAGGGGATTGCATATGGAAGCAAACCGGGAAAACAACCGCGTGATCATTTCGGGCTTCGTGCAGGAAGAACCCTGCTTCAGTCACTGCCTGTACGGGGAGGCGTTCTATACGTTCCCGCTGGTGGTGCCTCGCCTTTCAGGTACGGAGGACGTGCTTCCGGTGACGGCGGGGGAACGCCTGCTGCATATGCTGCCCGAGGCCGGGCAGCCGCTTCAGGTGACGGGGCAGCTGCGCTCCTACAACATGCAGTGCGAGGGCAGCAACCGCCTTGTGCTTACGGTTTTTGCGCGAAGCGTGCTGGAAAAACCGGAGGAGGCGCCGTTTGTCAATGAAATATGCCTTACCGGGTTTATCTGCAAGCCGCCCGTATACCGCACCACGCCGTTTTCACGCGAGATCGCAGATATTCTTTTAGCTGTCAACCGCCCGTACCACAAATCGGATTATCTTCCTGTTATCGCATGGGGGAGAAACGCGCGGTACGTGAGCGCCTTGAACGTGGGCGACAGGCTCTGCGTAACTGGCCGCGTGCAAAGCCGCGCCTACCAAAAGGCCATGCCCGACGGCTCCATGGTTACGCGCATCACATACGAAGTGAGCGCGGCCACGGTAGAATGCGAGAAAGAGCAGTAGCATAGACTTTTAGCGACTAAAAAAGCAAGCGATTATCGCTTGCTTTTTTGCCGTCTATTCGTTTGCGGGCGCTTCCAGGCTGGGCTTTGGCATGCTTTCCCTGTCCGAGCGTTTGAGCAACACCATGCCGAGTGCGCCAAGGAGCATAACGGCGGCCACAACCAGCCAGACATAAGGGAAGCCGACCATTACGAGCACCGCGCCCATTACGCCGGGGCCTATGGCGGACCCGAGGTCGTGCACCAGGAACATGACGGAATTTACCCTGCCGATGTACATCTGCGGCGTGCGATTTGCCACATAGGCGTTCCTGTTGATGGAGATCAATATTTCGCCCACCGTCAGCAGTATAACGCTCAGCAGGAAATGGAGAAACGTCTGGGCCGCCGTAAACGCCAGAAAGGACGCGAAGTAGAAAAAACCTCCCATATACACGGTCTTGAGTGGATGCATCTTTTGCGTTACGGCGGTCAACGTCGGGGTCAATACGATGCAGGTGACGGCGTTGGCGCTTACCAGTGCGCTAAAGTGCCTTGCGCCGTCAGTCGCATAAATGTCCACCATCTGCAGCGGCAGCAGGTAATTCCACTGCACGTAGCAGAAATTGTACACCAGAAACCCCAGCGAAAACAGGATCAGCACAGGATTGCGGTACAGAAAAGAAAATACGGATTTTCCTTCCGCGGCAGACTCTAATCCCGCATCCCCGCATTGCGGCATGTGCGCGGGACGCGTAGAAGGGCGTACCCACAGCAATATGAGCGCCACGGAGAGCAACGTGGTCAGGCCGTCCAGAAAGAACAGCAGGTTCAGGTTTTTGTAAAACAACAGCCCGCTCACGATCGGTCCAACGGCAAACCCGAGATTGACGCCGAGATACGTCAGTGAAAACGCGCTTTTGAGCTTTTCCTTGGGCGTCACGTCGGTCACGATGCAGTTGAATGCGGGAAAGGCGATCGCATACAGGTTGGAGGCCACCACAAGCAGCACGGCCACAAGCATGGTCGTCTTCAAGAACCCGCATACCAGGTAAACCAGCGCGCCAAGGCTGTTGAAGATAACGATCATCTTTTTGCCGCCGATTTTATCCGCCAGCCGGCCGCCCAGCATAATAAAGGGCGCCTGCGTAAGCATGGATATGGTGGAGAAAATACCTGCCTCCGCTTTTGAAAGGCCAATCTTTTCTACCAGAATCAATGTCATCAACGGCATGATAAAGCTTCCCATGCGGTTGATGACGCAGGAAAGGAACAGGGCATACATATCCCTGGGCAGGCCTTTATAGACCGTAAGGTGTTGTTTGATATTCAAGCGCTGTTACGCTCCATCTTTAAAATTTGCACTGAGGTTTGCCGCCGGGCAGAAAAAAGCTGCCCTTGCGACTTCGGCATTACCGTCGCCCCGGACAGCCTTCATTCATATATTTATGAAGAAGCGGCTATTCCTCTACGCGGATGATACTCTCCACGCATTGCGTCGTGTCCATGCCTTCTATTTCTTTGAGCGCGTCCTGCACGCCAAGCTCATGCGCCTTGTGGGTCACGAACGTGATCCAAGCGACATTCCCGTCGCCGTCCTTTTGTGGTTCGGCAAGCTGCAGAACGGATTTAAGGGAAACGCCATGGTTGGCAAACGCGCCTGCGATGGCGCTGAGCACGCCGGGTTTATCCAGCACCCGGGTGCGGATGCAATATGTGCTTTCCCAATCTTTTACAAGGTGCGTATCCGCGTCCATATCCGGAATATTGCGGAAGGAGTTATAGCGGTGCCTGTTTTCGTGGTGGGAGGCGTATATCATGTCCCCCACGACGGCGGATGCGGTGGGCATCTGGCCCGCGCCGCGCCCGTACAGCATGACGTCCCCTACAGCGTTGCCGGTGATGAACACGGCGTTGAACGAGCCGCGGATGGCTGCAAGCGGGTGGGTCTTAGGGAGCATGGTGGGATGTACGCGTACTTCCACGTTGTTGCCCGCCGCTTTTTTGCCTATGGCGAGAAGCTTAATCTCATAACCCAACTGGCGCGCCGTGTCAAAATCCGCCTTGGTCAGCTTGGTAATGCCCTCGCGGTGGATCGCGTCTATGGGCATATGCGTATGGAAGCACAGCGAGGAGAGTATGGAAAGCTTATAGGTCGCGTCGTAGCCTTCCACGTCCGCAGCGGGGTTTGCTTCGGCGTAACCCCTAGATTGCGCTTCCTTTAACACTTCGTCGAACTCGCGCCCCTGCTCGCTCATGCGGGTGAGGATAAAGTTCGTCGTGCCGTTGATAATGCCCATCACACCTGTGATGTTGTTGCCCTGGAGCGAATCGGTGATGGTGCGCAGCAGCGGAATGCCGCCGCCCACGGTCGCTTCTATATAGAGGCCCGCGCCGGTTTTGCGCGCGGCTTCCTCAAAGGCATACCAATGCTTGCTGATGACCTCTTTGTTGGAGGTGACCACGGTCTTTCCCGCGTTGAGCGCGCTCAATATGAATGTGCGCGCGGGTTCCACGCCGCCCATGCATTCCACCACAATAGAAATGGACGCGTCGCTCACGATATCGTCAAGCGAGGTGGTGAACGTCTCCCGCGGGGCGAGGTTCAGGTTGGGCTCATGCGCGAAATCTTTGATGAGCACGCGCTTCACCTGAAAATCGATCTCCTCGCGGTGGACGATGTCCGCGTGATTTTCCTTTAAAAGCTTGTATACGCCCGAACCCACGACGCCAAAACCCAGTATCGCGACGTTGACCTGTTTCATACTATCCTCTCCGTACTCTAAAACTTTCTATAAATCCGCTGGGTCAGCGGTTCATCTCATAAATCATGGCCAGGCCCTGCAAAGTCAGGGTGGGGTTCAACACATCGATGCAGTCCGTCTCGGCGGTAATGAGTTCCCCCATGCCGCCGGTGCCGATCACCTTCGCGTCCTGCCCAAGCTCCTGCCGCGCCTTTCTTACCAGGTATTCCACAAGGCCCACATAGCCGTAAAGAATTCCGGACTGCAGGCAGTGCTCCGTATTGGTGCCGATCACCTGCTTGGGCTTTATGAACTCCACCTTGGGGAGCATGGCCGTGCTTTCGATCAAGGCCGTGGTGCTCACCTTGAAGCCCGGGCAGATCATGCCGCCCAAAAACCGCTGCCCTGCCATGACATTGAACGTCGTCGCAGTGCCAAAATCCACCGTGATGCAGCTGCCGCCGTAGAGCCTGTTGGCGGCCACCGAGTTGCAGATGCGGTCCGATCCGAGCTTCTGCGGCGAATCGTATTCGTAATATAGGTCCGTCCGGAGCCCTGCATGTACCTGCAACGGTATAACGCCGGGGAAGTAGATGTTGAACATATGGTCTATCGTATAGTTTAAGGAAGGGACGACGGAGGAAACGATGATGCCGTCCACAGCCTTTGTGCTTAATCCCAGGTGCGCAAAAAAAGAACTCATCTGCACGCCGTATTCGTCAGCGGTGCGCCTGCGGTCCATCGCGACGCGCCAGGAATGCAGCAGCCTTAGGCCTTCGAACAGGGCGATTTTGATGTTGGTATTGCCGATATCAAGAGCAAGCAGCATGTTTAGGTCTCACTTTGCAAGTTTGTTGAGCGCGAGAACGGCGGGCGTCGCAATAATGGCGGCGGCAATCGCCTCAGTGGTGCCCGCTATAATGCCCGCTCCGCCGATGATACCAAGCACCGGTGTGGAGTCAAGCCCGGAAAGCGCATAAAATAGCAGCATCAGGCCCAAGTAAAACACCGTGTTGGTAAGCGATCCCGCAACTGCCGCGGGAACCACGCTGAGGGTATTCCGCTTGTTCCGGTTCACCAGGCGGTACATCAAATGCGTCGTCACCGGTACGAGCATGCGCGGCACGAAGCACATTAGCACGGCAAACACCGGGTTTTGTGCAAGAAGCGCGCCTGCAAGCAGGCTGGGTGGGACCATGGAAAGCCCCAGTACGCTCATGAGGCTGGCTGCGCCAAAGAAAAACCCGAACAGCAAGCCGGCCCTAAGTCCCAATACCAGCGTACCCACAATGGTGGGGATACAGAGCACCGTCACATTGATAAACCCCAATGGAATAAGTCCCCAGGGGGTAAGGCCCAGGAAAAATATCAGGCCGATAAACAGCGCGTACATGACCAACTTTTTGGTTGAGGTATGTTTCATTGTTTTGCCCCTCCGTTCGGGATGCTTTGTGCTATTATAACAGCTTTGTCAAAAAGGCACAATCAAACCCGCAATATTTTGCCCCAAGGCCCCGGCTGGCCAATTTTAACACATGCGTCATTTACGCTTGTGCCGCTTCATGTTACAATACACTAGAACGAATATACGAATGAGGCGAAGGCATTGGTGGTATTGGGCATCGACCCGGGATACGCCATATTGGGTTATGGCGTGGTGGAAACACGGGGGACGGCGCTTCGCGCCATCGACTACGGGGTGATCGAAACGCCCGCGGACATGCCCTTTCCCGAGCGGCTGGAGCGGCTGTATCTTGGAACGCGCCAGCTTGTTTCTAAATTCGGGCCGGATGAGGTCGCGTTTGAGGAACTGTTTTTCAGCCGCAATGTGACCACCGCCATACAGGTGGGCGCGGGGCGCGGCGTGGCGATGCTCTCGGCCCAGCAGAGCGGGCTGCCGCTTTACGAATACACGCCCATGCAGATCAAACTTGCGGTGACGGGCAACGGCCATGCGGACAAAAAGCAGGTGCAGCACATGGTGCGCGCGCTGCTTTCGCTCAAAGCGGTTCCCAAGCCGGACGACGCGGCGGACGCGCTTGCGGTGGCCATATGCCACGCGAATACCATGGGGCCCGCGGCGGCGGAATTCCGCATCAAATAAACGCGCAGCAGGAGGAAGCATGTACGCACATATCCGGGGCGAGGTCGTGGAGCTTGCGGCGGACCGCGCTGTCATAGAAGCGGCGGGCGTGGGGTACGAGCTGTTTTGCAGCGCAAAGACATTAAGCGGCCTGAAGCAAGGCGAAAAGGCCAAGCTCGTGACCCATTTGCATCTGGCGGAGGACGTCATGGCGCTTTACGGCTTTCATGATGAACCCGAGCGCGCGATGTTCCGGCGGCTCTTAGGCGTAACGCGGGTGGGGCCCAAGCTGGCGCTTTCCATATTATCCGTACTAACGCCCGCGGACGTCGCGGCGGCAATCGTGACTGATAACGCGGCGGCGTTTGCCCGCGTGCCGGGCATGGGCAAAAAGACGGCGCAGCGCGTGCTGCTGGAATTAAAGGAAAAGGTCGGCGTGGAGGAAATGACGGGCGCGGGCCTGCCCGAGGGTGCAGTACAGGCTTCCGATATCCGAGCCGAGGCCGTGGCTGCTTTGATGGGCCTGGGGTACGACGGCGCATCCGCTTCCCGCGCGGTGGCGGCGGTACCTGAAACGGAAAGCATAGAAGAAATGATTACGCAGGCATTAAGAAAGCTTGCGAAAAGTTAAAAAATACCGAAATAGAGAATGTGCGGCATAGCCGCCGGAGGGAATAGTGGAAGACCGCCTGCTTTCCTCATCGCTTCGCGAAGAGGATATGCAAACCGAATACAGCCTGCGTCCGAGGTTTTTAAACGAATACATCGGGCAGCGCGAAGTCAAGGAGCACATGCGCATCTATATCCAGGCTGCGCGGGACAGGGGCGAGCCTCTTGACCATAGCCTCTTGTACGGGCCGCCGGGCTTGGGCAAGACGACGCTTGCGGCAATCATCGCGAACGAGATGGGCGGTAATCTTCGGGTAACCTCCGGCCCCGCAATCTCCCACGCGGGGGATCTGGCGGCGCTTTTGACGAACCTTTCCGCCGGGGACGTGCTGTTTATCGTTGAAATCCACCGCCTCAACGCCACGGTGGAGGAAGTGCTCTACCCGGCCATGGAGGATTTCGCGCTGGACATTATCATCGGAAAAGGCCCCAGCGCAAGGAGCATCCGGCTGGACCTGCCTAGGTTTACTCTTGTGGGCGCTACCACCCGCATGGGTATGCTGACCTCGCCGCTTAGGGACCGCTTCGGCATTAAGGAACAGCTGCTGCTTTACCGCACGGAGGACCTGTGCGATATCATTACGCGCAGCGCCCGCATCCTCAATATCGACGTGGATGACGAGGGCGCAGCTGAAATCGCCTCCCGGGCGCGCGGCACGCCGCGTATCGCAAACCGCCTTTTAAAGCGGGTGCGTGATTTTGCGCAGGTGCGGGGGGACGGCGTCGTGACATTGTCCATGGCGCAGCAGGGCCTGAACATGCTTGGCATCGACGAACTTGGCCTCGACCCGGTGGACAGGCGCATGCTCGACACTATGATCGATAAATTCGGCGGAAGACCCGTGGGCCTCGACACCATCGCCGCAGCCACCGGCGAGGACTCCGGCACAATAGAGGACGTCTACGAGCCCTACCTCATGCAGCTTGGTTTCCTCGCGCGCACGCCGCGCGGCAGGGTGGTGCTGCCCTCCGCCTACGCGCATATGGGGTACAAGCTGCCCCCGTCCGATTCGAATGCGGCCGTACAGGCGCGCTTGGAGATATAACGCGGTTGAAAAAAAAAAATCATCTTGCGGTTGCATATTTGAAAAACGGAGGGTGTACGGATGAACAAAAAGCGTGAGCTGGAGCAGCAGGTAACCGATCTGCAGGCGCAGGTGCAGGATCTTACAAAGCAGCTGGACGGATACCGTGCGCAGGAACGCGCCATTGTACGGGCGCTCACCGACGCGCAGACCAGCGCCGGAAAACGCGTCGCCGAAGGAGAGGCCCAGGCGAAGAAGCTTGTGGACGACGCGAACGCCTACAAGGCGCAATCGGAAGCGGACGCGGACGCGCTGATACAGGACGCCGCGAAAAAGGCCGCCGAAATCGTGGAAGCGGCACAGGCCGAATCCTCCCGCAGGCTTGCTCAGACGGAAGCTTCGGTACAGGATTTTGAAGCGCGTCTAAACGCGCTCAACGCTTCGCTTTTAAATACCGCCCGCCAGGCGAAAGAACAGGCGGAAACGTTCGCCCGCTCCATGGAAACGCTGACCGGCGATACGCCCGAAATTTTGCAGGAAGGCCGCGGCCTCTCCGCCCTGATACAGGCCCAGGCAGGGAAACTTCCCGATTCGTACGAAACCCCGCAGGAACTGATGCACGGCATTTACCAGCTGCAGGGAAGGGATATTCCGGCTGCGGCAGAAACCGAACGCGACGCCGAACCCGTGGAGCCCGCGTTCGCCGGGGAGCCTGAACCCGCGCAGGAGAAGCAGCCCGAAAAGGCTGCGGACGAGCCGGAAGAGCGTATCTGGACGGTAGAGGAAGTCATGGCGAAAAGCGGTGCATTCTCTCCCAAGGGAAAGAATGAGGAGGTCGATGACGTTGACCTCGACAGCTTACTGGACGAGATCATCCGCGAATGACGCGCCAACGGAACGGTACCGGCGGGTTCCGGCATAATTTAAGGAAAACTATTTGATTAAAGCGGCAAGGAAGCCGCAAAAGAGAGTTGAAGGAGCATTTAGACCGACTATGGCGAAGAACGGCGAGCAGGAATTTGTCAAACACATTGCGCGGAGGGACGAGGACTTCCCCCAGTGGTATACCGATGTGGTATTAAAGACCGATATGGTGGATTATTCCGACGTCAAGGGCTGTATGGTGATAAAGCCCTACGGCTACGGCGTATGGGAACTCATCCAGCAGCAGATGGACGCGCGGTTCAAAGAGACCGGGCATGTCAACGCCTATTTTCCGCTGCTGATTCCGGAAAGCCTGCTGAATAAAGAAAAAGAGCATGTGGAGGGCTTTGCTCCTGAGGTGGCATGGGTCACCCACGCCGGCGGCGAAAAGCTCGCAGAGCGCCTGTTCGTGCGCCCCACCAGCGAGACCATCATCGGGTCCATGTATTCTAGGTGGATTCAGTCTTACCGCGACCTGCCGGTGCTGATGAACCAGTGGTGCAACGTCGTCCGCTGGGAAAAAAGCACACGCCCATTTCTCCGCACCAGCGAATTCCTCTGGCAGGAAGGGCACACCGCCCACGCCACGTTCGAGGAAGCGCAGGAGGAGACCATGCGCATGCTCGAGGTATACCGCGAGTTTGCTGAAAACGTGCTTGCCATCCCCGTGGTGACTGGCCGCAAAAGCGAAAAGGAAAAATTCGCGGGTGCTCACGCCACCTACACCATGGAGGCCATGATGCAGGACGGCAAGGCCCTGCAGATGGGCACCTCCCACAACCTGGCGGACCATTTTGCAAAGGGCTACGACATTACCTACCTCAGCAAGGAAGGCAAGCTCGAATACTGCTTCACCACCTCCTGGGGCACCTCCACACGCATGATCGGCGGGCTCATCATGGTGCACGGGGACGACAGGGGCCTTGTGCTGCCTCCGCGCGTAGCGCCCATACAGGCGGTGATACTGCCCATCGCGCAGCACAAGCCGGGCGTGCTTGAAAAAGCGGAGGAGCTTTATAAAA
Organism: Bacillota bacterium; assembly: GCA_023409435.1. GTDB lineage: Bacteria > Bacillota > Clostridia > Christensenellales > CAG-138 > JAEYLA01. The sequence continues at coordinate 16,583 of JAEYHP010000066.1, forward strand.
CGCTCAAGGCGGCGGGCATCCGCGTGAAGCTTGATGACAGCGAGCAATCCGCGGGCTGGAAGTTCAACCAGTGGGAAATGAAAGGCGTGCCGCTGCGCATTGAGATCGGTCCCAAGGATATTGAAAACAATCAGGTCGTCATCGTACGCCGTGATGCGCTGGAGAAGCAATTTGTGTCCATCGACGGTTTGGCGAAGTCCGTTGCGGGAATGCTTGATGATGTACACAACGGGTTATATAGAAAAGCACTGGAATTGCGTCAAAGCAGGACCATGGACGCGACCACGTTTGAAGCGCTGCGCGAAGGCGTCAAAACCGGCTTTGTGCGCGCCATGTGGTGCGGCGATACCGCGTGCGAGCTTGAAATCAAGGAAAAAACGGGCGGCGCCACCACGCGCTGCATGCCGTTTGAGCAAAAAGAGCTTTCCGACGTATGCGTTCACTGCGGAAAAAAAGCGCATGCATTGACGTATTTCGCGAGAGCCTATTGAAATAGATCGGTAAGGGGGTAAGCCAATGAGAAGGCCGGATAATAAAACGTTGATCCTGACGGGAATCCTGCTGCTGGTGGTGGTTCTTTTAACCTGCCTGCTGCGGTTTGATATCCACTATCAGGGGAAGCTTTCAGGGTATTGGACGCTGGGTGACGTGGGCGTCTACATCGCCGCGGCGCTTTTGGGCGGCCCCTGGGGGGCGCTGGCTGCTGGCGTAGGCTCCGCCCTTGCGGATATTTTTGTGGGGCAAGCCATCTATGCGCCCGCAAGCCTGATCATCAAGGCCGGTATGGCGCTTGTGCTCGCTTCCCGCCTCAGGCATGGGCATACGCTTCTGGACATCGTCAAATCCGTGGCGGTGGCGGGCGGCATCATGATCGGCGGGTATTTCCTCTACGATCTCATTATCCGTGGGGATTACGTGCTGGCGGCCATCGCTCTGCCGTTTAACATCCTGCAGCTGATCGGCTCCGGGTTAATCGCGGTGCCCGTATTATTTTTGATGGGCGGGAAAAACTACCGTCAAGGGGGCGGCTTTGGTTCCCGGGATGATTTTTATACGCAATCAAAAAGGCAGTTGAAATAACATGAAATTGACGGTGCTTGGCCGGTACGGGCCATTTCCCGCGCCGGGAGGCGCCTGCTCCTCGTATTTATTGGAGGCGCCCGCCGTTCCCGGCAAAAACGGCAAACATGACAAAAAGGTGAAACTGGTCATAGACCTTGGCAGCGGCGGGCTATCTAGGCTGCTTTCGATTTGCCCTTTGAGCGAGATCGACGCGATATTGCTTTCCCATTTGCACAGCGACCATATGTCGGACATGCTGGTGCTGCGTTATGCCCTGCAGTTGCTGCCCAAAAAGGGCGTAAACGTGCCCATGCCGCTGCATGTTATCGCCCCGGGTACGCCGGAGACAGAGTTCCGGCTGCTTTCCTCCGCTGGCACGTTCGATATGGTCAAAATGGAGGACGGCTTGAAATTGCGCTTCGGCTCGCTCTCCGTAACGCTTCACCATATGCTTCACCCGGTGCCTTCTTACGCCATGGACATTCTGGAGGAGGAGCCGCCGAGGCCGCCCGCCTACGGCGAGGATGTGCCGCTAAAGCGCCTGGTCTATACCGGCGATACCTGTTACAATGAAAAGCTCATCCCGCTGTGCCGGAACGCATCCGCGCTGCTTGCGGACACGGGCCTCCTTGCAAAAGAAAAGACGACGGAGTTCGTGCCGCACCTCACCGCGCGCGAAGCCGGAGAAATCGCCAAGAAAGCGGGCGTGGGCAGGCTTCTGTGCACCCACCTGTGGGGCGGGGGCGGCATCATCGAGGACCTTGTGCTGCGGGAGGCGCAGGAGGCGTTCCCGGCCGCCGAGGTTGTGCAGGAAATGATGACGTACGAAATCTGAATAAACGACACAGATAGGCTGTCCGTTAAGCGGATGGCCTTTTTTATCTCATTTTGACAAAAACAAATCTCCACCCATGTTATACTATGTATCTGGGCCTATTGAGCTGCCGAATACGGAGTAGGGATGGTGCTGAACATGAAACGACCTCGTTCTCCTTGGCGCAAACTGATGAAGATATTGAAATGGATCGGCGTCTCTATTGCCGCGATCCTTGTGCTTGCTTTGGGTACCGTATTCATTACGCGCGCAGTCAAAACGGGGCAGACCAAGATCAATACGGAAAATGGCATACAGGAAAGCAGCTATGTGGAGCTGAACGGAATTAGCCAATTCGTGCAGATCAGAGGGGAGGATAAAGAGAACCCCGTTATCCTGATGCTACATGGCGGGCCGGGAAGCCCTATCACATTCCTTTCTTCTTACTATCAGCAGGGGCTGGAGCAGGACTATACGTTGGTCAATTTTGACCAGCGCGGCTCGGGCAGGACGTATTACGCAAACCTAGGGCAGGACATTCCCCTATCCATGCGGGATATCCTCTCCGATATCGATGCGCTGGTGGACTATCTGCTCGAGCGGTTCGGGCAGGAGAAGGTTATCCTGCTTGGGCATTCCTGGGGGACGATGCTGGGAAGCATATATGTCAAAGAGCATCCGGAAAAGGTTGCCGCATACATCGGCGTGGGTCAGTCTGTCAACAGTGCGGATGGAGAAACCTTCCGGGCAAACGAGGCCATCCGGCGCGCGCAGGTAAACGGGGACGATACGGCCGTACAGGAGCTTTCGGTGCTTTTAGGGCAATATTCGGCTTTCAAAGAGGGCTCAAAAGAGGCGTTCCTGCTGTCGATGGAAATGCGTGAGGTAAGCGCGCCTTATTTCCGCTATGAAGGTGAAATTTCCACGCCCCAGACCTTATGGCTGGGGGTGAGTTCGCCGGATATGTCTTTGACCGATATGCGGTGGTTTTTGGACTTGAACGGCTCGCTCGAGGATTTTCTTGCTTTGGAAGGGCCGCTTCTGGAGGATTGCATGACGTTCCGGCTCGAAGAACTGGGCAGCGAATATCCCGTTCCGGTCTACTATATTTCAGGCGAAAACGACTGGATTACGCCGGTAGCATTGGTGAAGGAATATTATCAAACGGTGGAAGCGCCCGAAAAAGAGATGATCATTCTTCAAAACGCCGGGCATAGCCCGTTTCTGGACGACTCGGAAGCGTTCTGCAATGCGGTGGCGGGTGTGCTGGGAAAATAAAACTGATCGATAGACAAAAGGGTGCCATAACGGGGTATCCCTTTTTGTTGCTCTGATGCAACAAATTTTCAAAAATCACTTTACATTTTTGAAAATACTTATATAATATCAGTAATGATTATTAATAGCGGGAGGCAACATGAACAAGCGGTTTAGCACACAGAAAAAACTTGTGGAAGAAGCCTTGGAAAAGCTGGACCATCCCACCGCGCCCCAGGTGTATGAATGGATCCGGGAGGGCTTCCCCAAAATCAGCCTGGGTACGGTGTACCGCAACCTCAACGATATGGCGCTGGCGGGGCGGATCATGCGGCTTTCCTTTTCTGGCAAGCCTGACCGGTTCGATCACAACCCCAACGAGCACTTTCATATGGTCTGCTCGGACTGCGGCCAGCTCTTCGACGCGGTGGATTGCATTCCGCCTTCCCTTATAAAAGAGATGGATGAAACGCTGCTACATGTGGCGGGGTTTGGGGTAAGCGGGCATGATCTGCTCTTTCATGGCACATGTCAGGCGTGCAGAGTCTCTGCGGCCGGATAAAATAAAATTATACGGGAGGAAAAAATGATGTCGCTCATTGGAAAAGAAGTTCGGGATTTTACGGTAAAGGCGTTCGTTGGCGGCGAGTTTAAGGACGTGTCCAAGGAGGACCTCTTGGGCAAATGGTCCGTATTCGTGTTCTACCCGGCGGATTTCACATTCATCTGCCCCACCGAGCTTGGAGACCTTGCGGACAATTACGAGGAATTTAAAAAAATTGGCTGCGAAGTATATTCCGTTTCGACGGATACGCATTTCGTGCACAAGGCGTGGCATGACGCGTCGGATACCATCAAGAAAATCGGGTATCCCATGCTCGCAGACCCCACCGCCGCCCTCGCGGAGGATTTTGAGGTTTACATTGAAGAAGAGGGCCTGGCGCTGCGCGGCAGCTTTGTGGTGGACCCCAAGGGCAAAATCGTCGCCTACGAGGTCAACGCCAACAACATCGGCCGCGAAGCCGCGGAGCTCTTAAGAAAGGTGCAGGCTGCGCAGTTTGTCGCGCAGTATGGCGATCAGGTCTGCCCCGCAAAGTGGCGTCCCGGCGCAAAAACGCTCAAGCCCGGTATCGACCTGGTGGGGAAACTGTAAAGTTAAGTGAAACTTCAGACAAACAGAACTTAGAAAAAAGCTGTTTTATGCATGACGCAGGCGTATTCGCCTGCGTTTGTTTTTTGCAGGTTTTCCAGTTTTCACATTTCATGAGTCAGCATTCCTTCGCGCATACTACGTAAGCGGAGGTATGTATATGGACTGGATCACTTACATTTTTATACAACTCGTGATAATCGGCGTAATCGCCTTCTTTGTATATTTGCGCAACAAGCGGCGTCAGCAGCCGCAGGCGACTATGATAAAGCCCAAGCAAAACGTACAGGAGCTCCAACGCCTTGCACGCATGCGCGCAAGGCGCTTAAACGTGCCGCTTTCTGAGATGACGCGTCCTATGAGGTTTGAGGACATCATCGGGCAGGAGGAAGGCATCCGCGCGCTCAAAGCGGCGCTGTGCGGGCCCAACCCGCAGCATGTGCTGCTCTATGGCCCGCCGGGCATAGGGAAGACCTGCGCCGCGCGGCTGGTGCTGGAGGAAGCGAAAAAGCGGCCGGATTCCCCGTTTAACGCGGAATCCGCATTCGTGGAGCTGGACGCGACCTGCGTGCGGTTCGACGAACGCGCCATAGCGGACCCTCTCATTGGTTCCGTGCACGACCCCATCTACCAGGGGGCGGGTGCCTTGGGCGCGCAGGGGGTGCCGCAGCCGAAACCGGGTGCTGTGACCCGCGCGCATTGCGGCATACTCTTTTTGGACGAAATCGGGGAACTTCACCCCATGCAAATGAATAAACTTCTAAAGGTGCTAGAGGACCGCTATGTGCGCTTTGACAGCGCCTATTATTCGCCGGACAACGCGAGCATTCCCCAGCACATCCACGATATTTTCCAGCATGGGCTTCCGGCGGATTTCAGGCTCGTGGGCGCTACCACAAGAAGGCCGGAGGAACTGCCGCCCGCATTGCGCTCCCGCTGCCTGGAGCTGTTTTTTAAGCCCCTTGGGCAAAAGGAACTTGAGCAGGTGGCAAGGGGGGCTGCCGAGCGCGCGGGTTATGCC
>JAEYHP010000088.1 GCA_023409435.1 Bacillota bacterium
CCGCAATGGCGGTGCTCATGCGCATGGCGCCGGCTTCGAGAACGTCTTTTGCTATGGTGAATTTCTCCGCGTCGGATGAAATGAAGGGAATGCCAGCCACCAGTGAAATTCCGATGGCCATGATGGGTAACGCAAGAATGGTGGGCAGTTTACGGGTCATCATCAAAGCCACGCAGGCTGCAAAGATGACGAGAATGCCGATTGCTTGCAGTGTTGCCATGATTGTTCCTCCCTGATGTTTATTATTGCGGGATTGTGGCGATTTGCAGCCGTCCATCCGGATTAGGCGGCGGCTAGAGTTTCTAGCCTTCTATGTACGCGCCATTTCTCCTTAACAATCTTTGCAATTCGGCTACATCCACCTGGCCGACAGAAAGACCTCCCTTTGCCGCGAGGGCGGCAGCAATCCCCGCCGCCTGCCCCATGGAACCGGCCGAGGGCGTCAGGCGGATGGACGCCTGCGCCTCAAAGCTGGCCGAAGCGCAGCGGCCGGTCACCAGCAAATTTTCAATGGTTTTAGGCACCATGATCTCATAGGGGATATCATAATAAGCGCGCCCACCGCCCTCTCCGATGTAGTGGGTGCGGGTACCTTCCCCGTCGGGGCTATGGATGTCTATGGGATAGCCAGAATGCGCAATGGCCGTATCAAACTTTTTGGCGCGCAGCACATCTTCGGATGTGAGAACGTACTTGCCTACCAATTGCCGGGAGCCGCGTATGCCGACAGACGGGCCGGTAAATTCAAGTATGGCTTTTTCATACCCGGGCACATGGTTCTTAAAAAATTTCGCCAGTTCTTCGCACTGCCTGCGGCCCTGCATCTCCGCTTTTGAAAGGCTGACGGCATCGGTGGCGTCACAGTTTAAAATCCGTGTGGTGTTCACAACAAATTCGCCCGGCCTGCTGGTTTCAAACATTAGGATATCTTCCCGGGGAATGGATAATTCGCCGTCTTCCTTTGCTTTGCGGAACACGCTGTCAAACCCCGCCAGCGAAAGCGGCTGATTCGTATCCACCAAATCAAGGCTGTTTTTCAGCCGGGGGAAATCCGATAAGTGTTCTTTTATATACCCTTTAAGCGCAGCGGTATCGACATTGCAGTATTTCATCTTCATGGTGAGGGGCTGGGAGGCGCCGTCCTGTGGACGGCCCTTTTTATATTCGGCTCCGGCCCATGCCATGACGTCGCCATCGCCTGTAGCGTCGATAAACACCTTGGCGCTTATATCATGGAGCCCGTCCTTGTTGCATATCTTCAAGCCGGTAATTCTGTTATTCCCGGTTATTGCTCCGCCAATGAAGGAATGGAACAGAACCGTGCAGCCGGATTGGGCAGCCATATCGTCAAGCACCCGCTTCAGCCCTTCGGATTCAAAAGGGGTAACAAAACTAACGTATCTTGTGGTATCCTTAACGTGGCCGCAGGAATAGCCTTGCTGAACCATCCTGTCCACGATTTCCTGCATCAGGCCATATATGACCTGCTTTTCACCGGCAAAGAACGTCATCATGGGCGCAACGCCGCAGGAGGTAAGCGTGCCGCCCAAGTACCCGGCTTGCTCTACCAGCAACGTATCGGCCCCGGCACAGGCTGAAGCTATGGCCGCGGCAGTGCCGGAGACGCCTCCGCCTGCAACAACTACGTCATATTGCTTTTTATATGTTTCGTTCATACCGATACCCTCCTTCGGGCGTTGTGACCAAATGTACAGAAGTGTCTGCAGATGCCTTGCTTTTATGTCACTATCTTATCCGAACTTTCGAAAACTGTCAATATTTCTGATAGATAAATTTAAAAATTTGCAAACTTTTGAATATATCATTCAAAAACAATCAAATTGTTTACTTGTTTCGCCCTGTTCCGTTGATAGGAATTGAATTATCGCTGCCTTTCCTGTATGATAAAGGAAAGAACCGCCAAGGAGATGACTCTGTGACACCCGCTGTTATTGCGAAAATGATTTCCATGCAGTCCAACTTCACGGTGAGCGAGAACGAAATCGCTCAATACGTGATGAACAATACCGATTCCATCATATCCAGCACAATCAGCATGGTGGCAAAAGAGACGGGAACGTCCGAGGCCAGCATCAACCGTTTTTGCAAAAAACTGGGCTTCAAGGGCTTCAACAGCCTCAAGGTCGCGCTTGCGCAGGAAAGCTTCTATAACAAAATGAGCAACCCTGCGCAAGTCGGCCAGGGTGGCAATGCGCTTTCCTCGGTCAGCCAGGATTATCAGCGGATCCTGCTGAATACAACGGCCATGCTGGACGAAGGAATCGTTACCCAGATCGCGGAAGCCATCAAAAAGGCTGAAATGGTTTATGTATTCGCGTTGTCCGAAACCGGGTTTGTCGCGCAGGAATTTGCCAGCAAGCTGGGTCTTGTGGGGATTCGCGCAAAAAGCGTCACGGATGCTACGGGCATTGGCATTGAAGCCAGCCATATCAGAAAGAACGATTTTGCCATATTTATTGTGTCGTCCCTATTCGTGCGCAATATGGTTCCTTCCGTTTCCATGTGCCGGGACCGCGGCGCCAAGACTTTGGTAATCACCAACTACGAGTCGACCCAGCTCAATGAACTGATGGACTACAAGCTGGTGACAAGCGATACGATCACCGCGCAAAACTCGGTCTCGATTTCCAACAATCTTATTTTCCTGTATGTGATAGACGTGATCTATACTGTCTTGCTGGGCAGCGATAAAAACCTGCGCGACAAAAAATTGCACAGCGACGCCCTGCGCAATCAAAACCAGATCCTGGACAATTATTTGTACTAAAATTTAAGAAGGTACTTGTAATGGTATATTCCATTCAAAACGAGCAATTCAGCGCCCTATGTGATTCCAAGGGCGCTGAATTGTTTTCCTTGAAAGACAAAAAGGGAACGGAATATCTTTGGCAGGGCGATCCCGCGTATTGGGCGGGCCGCTCCCCGCACCTTTTCCCCATTGTGGGAGCATTGAAAGAAAACAGCTATTTCGCGGACGGCAGGCAGTATACAATGGGCAAGCACGGATTTGCCCGCCATAAAGAATTTGCAGTGCGTGATATTACCGCAAACAGCATCGCATTCGAGCTTACGCAGGACGAACAAACCTTGGAGATGTACCCCTATCATTTTACGTTTCATGTTACGCATACTTTGACCCAAGACGGGTTCACAACCCGCTATTCGGTACAAAATACCGGAGATACGGCGCTGCCGTTCTGCATCGGCGGCCATGTGGGCGTAAACTGCCCGCTGTTTCCGGGAGACTCCTTTCACGAATACGCGGTTACATTCCCGCAAGCCGTAACCCTTACCTCATTGTATTGCCCAAATGACGAGCCGATCGACCTATCAAAAGCAGTTCCGTTGCCCACCATTGGGAACACACTGCAGCTTTCACACGATCTTTTTGAAAACGGCGCCCTGATTATGAAGGATATCCCGGTAAGGGAAGCGATGCTGCTGCATTCCGCTTCCGGCAGAGGCGTACGGTTGATTTTTGAGAATTTCCCCATCTTGGCCCTGTGGACAATGCCAAAGCGCAACGCCCCCTATGTATGCCTGGAACCCTGGCACGGCCTGCCGTCCCTCCAGGAGGAAGCGATGGAATTGACGGAAAAGGCTTATGCAATAAAGATTGCGCCCGGCCATGCCAAAGAGTTGGCTTACAAATTGAATGTCGTAAGCCCATCTTATAAAGAAGAACCTCCGGCATAAACCGGAGGTCCTTTATTCTCTTGAGTTCCCGTTTAAAATCGGTCTCCACTTCTACCCCGCATAAGGCAGTTCCGCAAACCATTCCTCCGCCTGAGTTCCTTCTATCATTACCAGCCAGCCCTCTTGGATGGTGATTGCAAGCCTGCCCGTGCGATTATCCCGCGTTTTGAAGTATACAACCGATTCCGCATCCGTCGAAGTCACGCACAGCTCCGTCCCGGCGCCCAGCGTTTCGTTTTTGTATTGCCCGTTCTCATTCATCTGGACCGGAAGATTTTTCGAGGTCACAATGAAGCGGTCTTCCTCTTCGGTAATAGTAAATAAGCCTGCCGGCTCAAGCGCAAAATAGGTGCCGAGGGTATAGTCGCGGGTTGCATCATATGTTCCAAGTACGTCTACAGAAGAGGCCATGTGTATGATCCCGCCATCCAGGCTTTCCACTTCCCCTAATTTCGCGTCCCCCTCAGCCAAAGTGCTTCCATCCAGCACGTAAGTCATCCTATTGCCATTTTCGCCCGTATCCACGGTGATCAGTATGCACGGCCCGTTTTGCGTTTCACAGTAATACGCGCTTGCAAAAGCCCCGTTATAGGTTACAGCGGATTCCCAGCCATTATCTTCTTCGGCAAGCAACCGGGTGGTAGGCCAATCGTATTCATCCATTTTGGCGGTAAAGGTAAATGTTGTTTCATGGAACGTATAGGGGGTATTTAGCTGCATCGATACCGCCGAAAATGAGACGGGCGCCGGGGTGGGCGCTAAAACAGGAGTAGGCGTGGGCGCCGGGTCAACTGCCGGAGCGGTTGTCTGGTCGGATGTTGAAGCAGGCGAAGGCATTAACTCTTCTTTTGATGGATTGACAACCTTGACACCTAACAGGCCGCATCCAGAAAGCAACAGCGCGGCAGCTACCGCAAAGCATAGTACACAAAACGCACGTCTAATCATGGAATATCTCCTTTCCTGTTGCGCGCCGAAACAGGCAGCATACGAAAAAGCGCAGAATAGGAATAATGCCATAATCATATTCCCTCATTCGTAACTATTCAACAAGGTAAATGAAAATTTTCTCGCTCCGCCCTATGGATATGGCAGCCACGCATTACTCCCAAAACCGCTCAATTTCCTTAGCGTCCTCATTTCCGACAAACGCTTCCCCGCCTTGCCAGGGATAATCGTCCCATACATTCAGGGAAACCCCATCAATATAATAGCTGCCTGTATCCGAATACGTTCCCGCGTAGAGCTCCCCAAGCTTGTCCCCCCGCACTTTTTCCGGATAAAACGTGAGCTTGTACTTGTTCCCTTCCCGGTCAAAGTATTCGCCCACAAAGAGTAATCCTCTGCTCAGGCGGCCGGAGTCGATGACGATTGTTTCATAAAGCGGGCGGCCGTTTTTCTTTGTTACGGGAACGGAGATTGCGCAGCTGTATGGGTTGTAATATTTCACAGCAAGCCCGGCGTCCCCGTACAGCGGGTATTCTATAGCCGTATGGAACGCCCACTCGTCGCCTTTCGCCGTAAGCAGATAGACAAGCGTAATCCCCCGCCTTGCGCGCCCTTCCATGTAGGTGATATGAAAAAACACGATTCTTTCCCTGCACGTTTCCATCTCCAGCGTGCATGTTACTTTGCTTTTCTCGTCCAGCCGCATGTTCTTCAGAATATCACGGAATTCGCCATCTTCCACCTCCCAGTAACGGAAGGCTTCATTCAGGCTATAAAGGGTGTGGTCATTGATGGCCGCTGCGATGGATTTCATCTGTTTTTCGGTAAGCTTTTCCGCCTTAAACCTGGTCTCCCGTATATGGAATGCAGTTTCGCTCAGCAAAAAGCGCTGGCCTTCCTTGGGCATTTCTTCTTTTATGGGGTTGCGCAGCTCGTCAATCCTTTTGATTCCCGCATTTGCCCAATCGCGGATTGCTTCATACTCGCTCTTTTGCAAACGTTGATACAGTGGCAGCAGCGCGTCAAACGCGGTATAAAATGCATTCTTCTTGGCGTCGTAACAGATACGGTAATCGCATTGGTATGCTTTTACGGAGCCGTCCTTGAACGTGAACGAACGCGTAGCTCGCGCGTTTAGATAATAGCCGCCTTCCTCATTGAGCGGTACCGGTTCGTATGCAACCGACATCCGCCATTCTTCCGCGTCGATACCATCGCCCCACCAATTCGCATCACTGCCGCTGGTATAGAAAGCATATACCTCCAACCCCGTTTCGACATCATACCATTTTTCTGAAATTTCGTTGTACCCGCCTCCGCTGGTTCGCGCACGCCAGATCAGGTATGTTTTTGAACAGATTTTCTGAAACTCTATCGCCGGGTGTCCATCGGAATGGTCATTGTACAGCGTAACGATGCTTTGGGGCACGTATGTCTCATTGCCGGGCTGTTTTAAGAAAAGCAGCAAATATTGCGTTTCCTTTTTCCCGTCAAATCTGCTCATTGAGAAATAGGCGATACCCAGGTCTTTTTCATAGCTGGGCCAATCATAGATGTGGCTGTAACTCCACGTATCCGCATCCTTAAAATCGCACATGCGCAAGTCGCCAACGCGCGTATCCGCAATCTGCGTACCGAACATGGAAAGCACCACGGCAAGGCTTTTCCATTCAAAAAGCTGCAAGACCTTTGCAAACAACCCCAAATCCTTTTCCGAATAAGCACCGCCTGAAAGTTTGCGGTAATCAGAATAGGAGACGGGAAAATAATTGCGCTCGGCTCCCGGAATTGCTTCATCAAGATACGGGGTTTGCGTGGGCTGCGCTGTTTTGACAGGTTCCGGGTCCACGGGCGAAGGGGTAGCCTGTTGTATTGGTGGCGCTTCCGCCGCACAGCCGGAGCATAACAATATGAGTACAAGCAATGCGCAAACGATACGCCGCATAAATCCCTCCAAGACTCTTGTTGAAAAATTATAACATGTGGGCCCGGAGCATGTTGTAATTATGTTGTAAACATCGACCGGACAGACCGATGGATACGCTTTTATACACTCATAAATACCATAAACCGCACGCAGGTTTTCCTGCGTGCAGGGTGCATACGTCAAATATATCTTTGGGGATTCTTAAGGGCCGTTACGGCCCTTAAGCGGGTGCGGGCGGAGCCCGCGCGTATCTCCCAATTTTCTATAGCTCCACCACCCGCGTTGCAATAGCGTCGATAAACGCGCGGTCATGCTCCACAAACAGCATGGTGGGCGCGTATTCCTTCAACAGGTTTTCAATCTGCATGCGGGAAAGCACATCGATATAGTTGAGCGGCTCATCCCACAAGTACAGGTGCGCCTGCTCGCACAAACTCCTGGCGAGCAGTACCTTTTTTCTTTGCCCGGCGGAAAAGGCGCGCATATCCTTTTCAAACTGCGCGCGGGGGAAATCGAGCTTGCGCAATAGCGTCAAAAACAGGCTGACTTCCACGCCCGTGGCTTTCGCATAGGAAATAACGTCGCCCTCCAAAAAGGACGTATCCTGCGGCACATAGGAAACGGTAAGCCCGCTTGCGATGCGAAGCGTGCCGGTATACGGGATGTCTTCCCCGGCGAAAAGCTTTAAAATGCTGGATTTCCCGCTGCCGTTTTTGCCGCTGAGCGCGATGCGCTCCCCGCGCGGCAGTTCAAAGCGTACGTCCTCAAACACAGTCTTTTCCCCGTAGCGAATGCAAAATTCCCGCACCTCCACCAGCGTTTTCGCGTAGTGCGAAAGCGGGCGCAATATCAGCGCGCTTGCGTACTCGATGTCCTTTAGCAGCTTTTCCTTTTCCTCCACAGCGGCAGTCCGGCGCTTTTCTATGGCGGTGGCCCGCTTCATCATCTTGGCGGCCTTGTGGCCGACCGCGCCCCGGTCAGCGACATGCTCCCCTATTTTTGTGGCCTCCACCCGGTCGGACCAGTTGGCCGTGCGAGCTGCGGCGTCCGAAAGCCTTCTGATTTCACCTTTGAGCTTTTCGTTTTCCTCCCGCTCGAATGCGTCCTGATGCTCCTTGTTGGCAAGCCAAGTGGAGAAATCGCCCTTTATCACCTGCATGCCGGTCCTGTTGATGGCCAGTATATGGTCCACGCAGCCGTCCAGGAACGCGCGGTCATGGGAAACCAGCAAGAACCCGCGCTTAGATTTGAGGTAGTCCGCCACAAGCGCGCGCGCCTCAATATCCAAGTGGTTGGTGGGTTCGTCAATGAGCAGAAAGTTTTCCGGTTTTACGAACAACGCCGCAAGCAGGGCTTTCGTCTGCTCCCCGCCGCTCAGCGTGGAAAACGGCCGAAAGAACGCGTCCTCTCCGACGTTCAGAAGCGAAAGCTCCCGCAGGAATTCCCACTCCAGCGCCTCGGGCGCTATCGCGCGCAGCACGTCCATGGTCAGTTCCTCCCGGTCCAGGACCTCATAAGGAAAATACGAGAACCCCACCGGCGAGGATATGCTGCCCGAATACGCGTACTGCCCCAGCAGCAGCCTCAATAATGTGGTTTTCCCCCGCCCGTTGCGGCCCACAAAGCCAAGCTTCCAATCGGTATCGAAGCTCACCGTAAGATTTTCAAATACATTTTCGTAGCTGCCGTCGTATCCGAACGTCAGGGATTTGATAAATATCTGTGACATATTGATTGCCTCCTAATATACTAATGGAGAACATTAACGCATCCAAAGCGACGAGGGATTTTCGATGCGGGGCAAGGAGCCGGAGCGAAGCGTAGCAGCGCTACGTTGAACGGAGGGCGACACCGCCCCACGCGAAAAGAGCCGCCGCGACGACGCGTTAATGTTTGGAATTAGTAAAACAAAAAAGCGGCGGGAAAGCCTTCCCGCCGCTTGCATTGCTAAGGCAAAACAATCAGCTGATTGGAGCAAAGACGCTTTCACTTTCCCGCGACGGCACAGCACGGCATACTGCCGCAATGCCATCATAAACATATTGTTTAGCGGGAAAAGTTGCGCATCCTCTCGTCTCCTTACTCGTTATTACTGTCAGTATACCGGGCAAGACGCCCGCGTGTCAAGAAACTACTGTCTTAGGCTTCATGTAATCTATAATCTTTTTCGGTGGCTTTGCCCCCGAACCCCCACCCAAGGGACACGTCCCTTGGGAATCCCCTCGTTGGAAACACCCTGTTTAGGGTGTTTCCGGAAGTGGGGTCTTAGGGCTGTTACAGCTCTAAGCGGGAGCTTGAGGGCGGAGCCCTCAACGTATTAATCTTAGCCTTACAATTTTTTGAGCTTAGGCCCCTGCTTGGTGTCCTCTACAGCGTAGCCCATGGCCTTTAACGTATCGCGTATGGCGTCCGAGCGCGCCCAGTCCTTGGCGGCGCGGGCGGCCTGCCGCTGCTCAAGCAGGGTGAGCGCCTCCTCGGGGAACTCCTCTTCCTTCTTCTGCACCAGGAGTCCAAGAACGCCGGTCAGCTCTGCAAACAGCTTCCTCGCCGCTTCCACCGCTTCCTTGCCGCGCGGCTCGCTTACAAATGTGTTGCAGGCGCGCGCCATGTCGAAAAGTACACCGAGCGCGTCGGCGGTGTTGAGGTCGTCGTCCATGGCGGCGCAGAACGCGTCCTTGTAGCCCGCAAGCTCTTTCAGGAAGGCGGCGTCCTCCGCGGTCTCGGGGCCGGTGGGCGCTTCCTCCAGGCGTTCCTTTGCCGTCCTGAGCCTCGCGAGCGCGGCGGTCGCCTGCTCGATGAGTTCGCGGGAGAAGTTGACGGGGTTGCGGTACTGTGCGCTGAGCATGAACATCCGCACGGATTCCATGTCGAATTCCTTGGAAATATCGCGCACAGTGAAGAAGTTGTTGAGGCTCTTCCCCATCTTCTGGTTGTTGACGTTGATGTAGCCGTTGTGCATCCAGACGTTTGCAAAGGGCTTGCCTGTTGCCGCCTCGCTCTGCGCAATCTCGTTCTCATGGTGCGGGAACACAAGGTCCTGTCCGCCGCCATGGATATCGAACGTCTCGCCCAGTATGGTCATGCTCATGGCGGAGCACTCGATATGCCAGCCGGGGCGGCCCATGCCCCACGGGCTTTCCCATGCGGGCTCATTGGGCTTCTGCGCCTTCCACAGGGCAAAATCTAACGGGTCACGTTTTTGCTCGGTGGGGTCTATGCGCGCGCCGCTTTCAAGATCGTCTATGCTCTGGCCGGAAAGCTTGCCGTATTGGGGGTAGCTGCGGACGCTGAAGTAGACATCGCCTTCCTCGGTTGCGTAGGCGTGCCCCTTTTCAATGAGCGTTTCCACCAGCTTGATGATTTCGGGGATATGCGCGGTGGCGCGAGGGTTGACGTCCGCCCGGCCGATACCCAAAGCATCCGCGTCCTGATAGTATTCCTGAATGAACCGCTCCGCAAGCTCCTTTACGGTAGTGCCTTCCTCGTTGGCGCGGCGGATCATTTTATCATCGATATCCGTGAAGTTCTGCACGAATGTCACCTGGTAGTCGCGATACTGGAGATACTTGCGCAGCGTGTCAAACACGATGAACGGGCGCGCGTTGCCGATGTGGAAGAAATTATACACCGTAGGCCCGCAGGCGTACATGCTGACGCGCCCAGGGATTACGGGCACAAGCTCCTCTTTTTTGCGGGTCATGGTGTTGTATATCTGCATATTGCCTCCTTTTAGCCGTCCGCGCCTCGCGCGGGCGCAATGGGTAAAAAAACGCCGCCGCCCGCTTAGGGGATTGCCCTAATGGAGCGGCATTGCCTCTCTTTTTCCAATTCATATAGTAGAGTATGGCGCGCGCGCTTGTCAAGTGCGGCAAATCAATGTCTCACGCGCAAATAGCAAGGAAAAGCATACGCCTTTTTACCATCCTTTAGGTGCGGAGATCGAAATCCTCCACCAAATTATGAACACCTTCGCCCAGCAACAAAACGTTGGCATCAAGGATTAAAAACTCTCGCTTTTCACATATTTCGGGTGTGAGACTTACTTTGCGGGATTTATCCTTGCTTAAATAGACTGTCTGCAATATATACATCTTTAATTCCATAATAACCCTGAAATGTTAACGATATATTAGTTTGTTGCAATTATATATATACTGTACAATTTGGATGGGGAATAAAATATGAGTAGATCACTCATCTGGAGCGATCAACAATACATTCCAGATTTATCGAGCAAGCGCATGCTCAGAAACTACGATGAAATATGAAAATATATAATGAGGAGCGCCATATATGAAAAAGCGGAACATCCCAATCATTGGATCCGTGCTTTTTGCGGTTATCCTGTTTGGTGTTTTGTATGCCAATTTAAGCAATCCGAAACCATTACACTTCAATAACCTTGATAGCGTTATTTATGGGTCACCTAGATGGAATCCGAACGCATACACCGAAGTTATTGAGGCGGATGAAATAAAAAGTATGCTTGGGATTGATATTAGAAGCTGTATTCCTGAGGCTCTCAAAGAGTATTGGATTCATGGAACAGCCGAATATATTGACAAGAATGTATTGGGATCTATTACGCTGGGTATTCTTCACCCTGACAATGAGCCGTACTTTGGTAAAATGATTTATCTGTCTGTAGCAAACAAACAATGGTCTGACGAAAGCCATGTATTTGTCGATTGGGCCTATGATGGTAATATCAAGCAAAAAAGCTCAACAATTCATGGCATTACTGTAAACGCCTATATTAGAAAGCCTTCGATCTTCCAAAACCCTAAAACCGGATTTTCGCTCGAGCAAAAAGCTGTCTATATCGCATCATTTACAATTGATAGTTATGAATATTATATCGAAGGAAGAGATGGCATAACAGAAGATGAGTTCACAGACTTTGTAATCTGTGTAATAGAAAAATATGTTTCATAGTCTTGCCATGCGCCGCTACATCCATTAACACACTAATCTATCAAGGTCGGTTTTTCCGGCCGCAGAGTATCGACAAAGCCCGGGGTTTTCTATGGCGTATTTACGGCATGCGCCGGATGTTATCAGAGGTAAACCCCCAACTCATGATTCTGATGCGGCCCAAAATCTCGTTCAAAAACAGCCAGGGCTGGTCCATATCCGGCTTACATATAATATGGACCTGCTGCGCGGGCATGTTGCCCTGGCCCACCAATATGGCCTTTTCCCCACGCTCGTTCTCACACACGTCCATCACGATGACGCAGTGCCCCGGGCTGCCGGAGAATATGAAGATATCCCCGGCCTGGATGTCCCTCAGGGGGACGACGGCGCTTTCTTTATAGAGCGAACGGGTGCTGGCGTAGTTGAAGAGCACCTGCATATAATCGTAGAACGCCTCATAGCTGTCATCCGGCTCCGCCGTCTTCACCATGCGGGTGGCGTTGCCGTTTACGTCCAACCGGTAACCCTCCCGCCACTTGCTGTACGGGAACTCGTCCCCGTTGGTGAGGTGGTAATTGATCTTATCGTATTCGCCGATGGAATAGAGATACTCGCACCGCAAACGCAGGGCCGCGTCCGCGCACTGCTGCAAGTCCCTGTCCCCAACGCTTAACTCAAGCACCGCGGCATGCCATGCCTGAATGATAGCTTCCTTGCCATTGTAAAGCAATATCGGGCTTCCGTCGGGCAGCAGCTTTTGACTGCGCAGAAATTCCCCGTAGCCGTCCGCAGGCTTTCGCTCGTACCCTTGTGGCGGGCGGAAGCGGGTCTCTATGGTATCCCCTTCGGGATCAATCACCTCGTACGGGGTCGGCGCGGGCGTAATGGCGGGCGAAGGCGACAGGGTTGGTTGCTCCGTCGCGGTGACTCCCGGCGGGGTGGGTACAGGCGGCATGGGTGCGCAGGCGAGGAGCAACAGTATGCAACAAAAGAGCACGGCACACGCCCATGCGCGCATGCCGTGCCTGTCCATCTTGCTTTGTTTTCCTCCAACCCCAATCATGCGTCGTTCTTCACACCGGGCTGTTCAAAATTAGCGGTCATTTTGCTCATAAGCCCGCCCAGCGCAAGGGGAAACCGGTATGCCATTTTGGTCTGCAGCGTTTGGGCCGCGCTGTGGCAGATGATGAATTTGTTTTTATGGAGGCGTCTGGCCAAACCCCGGCCTACCTTTTCCGGATCTTCCTTCATTTCCGCAGGTATGGGCAGAGGGCTTGACGACGCCGTCTTTGTCAGCGGCGGGTGCATCAAATGGAACGTGACGCCCTGCGTTCTATACTCCAGATACAGGCATTTCGCGAGCGACTCTAGAGCCCCCTTGCTCGAAGCATAGGGGCTGATATTGGTAAAGCCCATCACGCCCACGCCGGAGCTTACAAAGAATACCCTGCCCCGCTTTTGGGAAAGCATCGTCGGCAGCACGGCCTTGGTTAGATGCAGCGCGCCGTAAAAATTGACCTCATGCACGCGGCGGAACGTATCCAAACCGGATTGCAGGAATCCTTCAAACGTGCAGACGCAGGCGTTATGTATGGCGTAGTCTATTCCGCCGAACTCCCGTGCTGCAGACGAAACCGCTTCCGTGACCGCCGCGGCGTTCGTCACATCACACACAAAGGGCAACAGCGTTTTAGTGTACTGCGCGGCAAGCTCCGCGATTTGGTCGGTTGCGATATCCAGCATAGCCACCTGATGCCCGTCCTCCAAAAGCTGCCGCGCCATATAATGCCCAATGCCCCGGTTCGCGCCGGTAAGTACGATGGACGCCATACCTGTCCCCTCCGCAAATAGAATCCCGCGTATGATAGTATCAGTATCATACCGCATCGGGCCGCGGAAGGAAATGAATGGATTGGAAATTTTACACTACGCTCCGGACCGGGTGCCGCAGCACGGTCATCAAATTCTCTGTTTTGGTCTTCAGCGGATCTTTTAAATAAATTTCATGGTGGCGGCGCGTATCCCCGGTATCGTCCGCATAGCCGTTTTCCTCCATAAAGCGCTGCATGCGGGCGACCGTCGCGGGCTCGTCGTCATAGGGGCCGATATGCATGCACTGCACGCACAGCCCTTCCTCGAATTGCTGGAACCTCGCTTTTGCGGTATCGATCCCCTTCTTGCGCTCCACTTCCCCGCACGCCCAGCGGAATATTTCCTGCGTAATAAATTCCGGCTGCCGCAGCATGGAGCAGAAGCAAAGCTTATCCTTCCTGAGAACATCATATTTTCCGCCGTCAGAGAACCACCACAGCCCTTCTAATGGCGGTACAACGTATTCAAAATACCCGTCCACATTGCTTCCGGTCTTGCTCATTTTAATGGTCCAAGCAAGCGTATAGAGCAGCCCCACGCTCTGCGCATATTCTCCATTGGGCGTGTTGGGGTTGCCCTGCCCCTCCGCCATCAAAAACTGCATGGGCGGTACCTGAATTGCTGCGGGTTCCGCCTTGGGCAAGTACAGGTCCTTGAACGCCTTTTTATAATCCAGCTTTTCCATACCTTTCTCCTTTACCGCAGCGCAATGTAGATGTGGATTTCGCGCTTCTCGCCCTCAGGCGCGGGGAAATACTCTTCAAAATCGCCCGTATAAGCCCGATCGAGCGGCATGTTCCAGATTTCTCCCCACAGCTTCGCCACCGTATCCACATCATCCCCTAGAGCTACGAATTTGGCGTAGCGCCCCGCCGGGATCACGGCTGCAACCATACCCTGCGGCGGGGCCGAAGCGTCCTCCACCTCGCACCCTACGGTCACGTCATACTCCATATTGTCGGCGGAATACCCGGAGTAGAGACCAATGGAACGGTCGTTGCTTTTGCTTACTATGCTCCCATACGCATCCCCCGAAAACAGCGCCTGCCACAGCCCGCCTATGACATTCTGCATATCCGGGCTGTTGTTGGAGGTTCTCGCCCGGAAGCCAACCAGTGACTTTTCCGGCAATGTTACAATTTCATACTGCATATCAAATCCCCTTTTCTATACTTGATATGCACAGCGTATCATCGCAACCCTGACAACAGCGTGTCATATTCCATATTTGTTCAGCAAGTTTTTTAATTTTTCAATCAGGTCCCGCCGGATGTACTCGGGGGAAAGCACCGTCACATGCTCCCCGTATGTCATTAAATATTCCGTCAGCCAGGCGTTGTTGGGCATCGAAAACCGGACCAGAAAGCTCCCATCCTCTTCCCGCTGCCACTGCTCCTTTTGGAATTCTTCCCGCACGCGGAACGCCGTCTCCGGCCCGATGCGCACGGTCAGTTCCACCATGGGCGCAGCTTCAAAGCGGTGGTCCGGCGCCTGCAGGTCGGGAAGCGGCCTTCTCGTAAACGCCTCGGGCAGCGTTACGATATTGTCCATGCGCAGAAGCTTAAAATAACGAAAATCCTCCCTGTCCCTGCAAAAGCCAAGCAGGTACCAGTCCATGCCGCGGAACACAAGCTTCATGGGCTCCACAGTGCGCGTTTTTGTGCCGCCGTTCATGCCGCTGTATTCAAATTGAACAACGCGCTGCGCAAATATGGCGCTTTTGAGCGCGGCAAACCGCTCGCTTACCGGGCTCTTATTCCCCCACAGGGAAAAGTCCACCTCGATCCAATCGAGGCCCTCCTGTCCAAACAGCGCGGAAAGCTTGCTGAGCACCGGCCGTGCGGCCTCCGGCTGCACCGCGCCCATGCCCCGCAGGGAAGAAAGAAGATTCTGTTGCTCGTCCGCGTTCAAATACGAACGGTTGAACACGTAGTTCTCCGTCAGCCGAATGCCGCCGTTCGCGCCTTTTAGGGCGAATATGGGCACGCCCGCCTGCGCAAGCGCCTCCACATCCCGGTAAATGGTACGCTGCGAAACCTCAAAATGCGCGGCAAGCTCCCTGGCCGTCATGCTTTTGCGGTTGAGTAAGAGATATACGATTTCAAACAGGCGGTCCAGTTGCATGTGCGTCACCTCTTAATGAGTATACCGCAATTTCGTTATTTGCGGCTTGCTTTTCAGGCGAATATTGGAAGATAATAGAGGTACCCGGAATACCATTTCATTAAAAACATTCCTCAAAGGAATACCTATACGAACCGCGATACCTCAAAAGGAGGAACCGATGAAAAAGGCTTTGCCCCTGTGCGTTCTTTTCCTGTTGCTGGCCTTTTACGCTTTCCCGTCGCTCGCCTGCACCAGCTTTGCCGTATACCGTGACCATACGCTCTACGGCATGAATTTCGATTATCCCGACGTGCCGGTCCGATACTCCATCGATCAATACGCTGCGTTTGAGGTGGCCTTTGAATATAATGGGAACTATGTGCCCATATCGGGCATGAACGAAGACGGGCTGTTCATGGCCGTGCAAATGCTGTACCCCGAAAAAGTTGATTCTGCCGCGGGTGGCAGAACCGATTTGCAGACGTTTGCTGCGAGCGTCGTGTCCCGCTTTTACAGCATGGAACAGGTCCATGCTGCGCTTTGCAATCAATTGCTCGCTAACCGATATGTTTCGCTGCACTGCATGCTCGCGGACAAATCCGGGTCTGCGGCGGTGCTGGAACCCGGAACGGAGCAAAACCGCGTCACGCAAAATCCGGGAGATTATTTGGTGATGACCAATTTCTCCAACGCGGACGCGTACAACCCAGATACGCAGCGGATGGAGGGCGTGGACTGCGAACGGTACATTGCAGCCGACGCGTATATTGAGCAAAACAAGGACTCTTTTGATATAGAAGACGGGCTGGAAACGCTCAAGCGCACCATCCAGACGGAGGGCGGCTACCCCACCCAGACTTCCATGGTATATGACCCGGTAAACGGCGAAATCTATATCGCGGTCCGCGGGGATTTTGAGCGGATCTGGAAGATATCCCTGGCGCAAAGAACAATCGAAAGCTATCGAGGCTTTGAACGACCCATCCTGCTGAAGCTTGACGAAGAGGGCGTTACCGCGCAGGAATTGGTTGCTCTCGCCAGCGCCCCGCCGTCACAAGAAAATCCGCCCATCGAGACATCCGAGGAGCCCGCGGGCGTTGCGACAAGTCAGCCTGCGGCTCTTCCCGTCAATCCTTCGCCCGGGCAAGCCGCTCCACTCGGGCTGTTGTCCATTGTAGGCATATGTTTGGCAGCGCTTTGCATCATAATGATCGTTTGGCTTCTTTTATCGCGCCGTATACGCCGATAAGGAACCCTTTTCGCCGCATAAGGCTACGATAACTGTTCCATGTCCTCCATGAGCAGGGTGGTTTCCCTTGCGTCCACATTGAAATAGCCCACCGCCTCATCCCCGCGGCATAATATCATGCGGCTGGTCATGTTCGCGGCGCTGCAGCTGTGGTTGGGAATGATCTCTATCCTGTCACCAATGTTTAAAGTAAGCGGCGTTTCGCTTTCGAGTATGCCCACTTCCTCGGAAAGGCTCGTGACGCTAAGGCGCTCATACCTCGCCACCCTGCCGTAGCCCGCAACGCCGGCGTTGCCGTGCGCGCCCTTGTCAAGCCCAAAACATTTGCTTCCGGCGTCCATCATCCACTTGCGGTTCCCGCGTTTACTGATGATTGTGGCGAGCACCGTTAACGCGCAACGATCGACATCCGCGCCCAATGTGGTCTGTACGACGTCATAAAACACATAGTTGCCGGGGCGAACGGCGGTGATGACGCCGCTTTCTGCTTCCTGATAAAATGTAGGAGTGCTTCCGCTTGCCACCATGTCGCAGGGAAAGCCTTCCGCGCGTACGCTGTCCCTGGCCAAACGCAGAGATGTTTCCTCCTGCAGAAAGCAAGCGGAGACCTGTTCCCGCGACGTCGCGGCGTAGACCTGGCCGGGATGGCTGGATATGCCGATAAAACCGAGACTTGGATAAGCGCTTGCGATCTCCCGCACATACTTTCCTGCTTGTTCCGGCTCCACCCCAAAGCGATGGAGGCCAACATCCACAAGCAGAAGATACTCCCACTTTAAATTATTTCTCGTGCAGAAGGTATGATAAATAGAAGCCGTTTCAAATGTATCGACGCTTACGATGATGCGGGCGCGCTCCCCCACTTTGCGCATGCGCGTGAGATTGCGCTCCCCCAGAAACGGATAAGCGAACGTGATGCATTTGGGTGCAAGCGAACTAAAGCGTTCGGCCTCCAGAATGCTGCCCACCAGCAGCCCGCTTGCTCCCGCCTCCAGCTGCAGCTTTGCGATGTAGCTGGATTTATGCGTCTTGGTCATGGGAATAAGTGCTTTCCCGCACTTATTGCAGACGGCTTGCACTTCTCCTATGTTTCTTCTTAATTTTTCTTCGTCCACCAATGTACAGGGCGTGGGCAACGTGTCTTTGTTCATATTGCATGCGTCCATTTCATCGCTTTACCCGCATTATACCATTGCATTGGTATCGCTTTACAACAACTCCATACGAATTCTATTTGAAATTATTATTTGGGTATGGTACGATACTCGCAATTTAAACACATCAAATCTAAAGGTCGAACAGTTATGAATGAATATCTGCAAATCAGCGTAATGGCGCGTATTCATAATATCAGCAGGCAAACGCTGCTTTATTATGACAAAATTGATCTGTTCAAGCCGCATCATATCGACGAAAACGGCTATAGGTACTACAGCGTTTATCAAATCCCTTTTTTGCGGGAAATTTGCTTTCTGAAATCTATTGGCGTAGACCTGGAGAGTATCAAGGAAAACCTCAAAAACCGCAGCCTGAATTCCACCGCCGAAATGCTCACATATCATTACGAACAGTTGGAAAATCAACTCCTCGCGCTGACCAGGCAGAAGAAATATATCGAACGCCGTCTAACCAATTATCGCAATGCAGAGACTTACCAGGATGAGGTCAACAAACCGTTTCTTCAAACATTTCCGGATCGTCACGCAATATTTGTACCGTTCGGCGGCGCGGTAGACAAACCCCGGCTGCATCTGACAATGATGCAGGCATGGAACATTTTAAACAGCCACAACCTGCTACCTGCCGCAGGCTTTGGCACGTTCATCCGCAACCATGAAGGGAACGCGGAAAGCATGCTCGAAGGCGCCGGAATCTTTATGTTCGTTCCGGAGGAGGATGCCTTTAAATCGGAAAACGCCGTATTTTTAAAAGGCGGGGAATACATTTGCCTGTATAAGTATGCTATGCCGTATTCCACGCAAATTTTACGCGACCTGCTCGGCTGGATTAAAGAAAACCGCTATTCCGTCATAGGCCCCATACTGGACGAATGCATTTTGGATAGCACATTTCACAACCAAAAAATCGGCGCGGATTTTTGCAGGATACAGGTTCCAATATCAAGATAACAAATGTTCCCCCAAAAAGCTGCCGGATGAACGTTCCGGCAGCTTTTTATGTGCCCATGAATGGACAATAAACATTTTTATTGTATTTATTGTTTTTTGTCGAAAAAAAGCACTTGACTGTATTTCTACTATACATCTTACACTACACGTCATATAAAGCGCATTGTGGCGCAACAAATCTGTATAGGAGGAAATCGTATGTCAGAACAGAAAATCGACAGCCTGCGTTCCGCGTTAGAGCTTCTAGGAAGCGTTCCCGGAGAGCTGTACGAAACAAACGAGCCAGCGGATCCCCATGCGGAAATTTCGGGTGTCTACCGGTATGTAGGCGCCGGCGGCACAGTCAAGCGTCCCACGCGGACAGGACCTGCCATGCTCTTCAACAATGTAAAGGGGCACCCCGACGCAAAAGTCATCATCGGCCTGTTGGCAAGCCGGAAGCGCGTTGCGCTGATGCTGGGTACCGAGCCGGAGAAACTCGGATTTTTGCTCAACGAGGCCGTCAAGGCTCCTGTGGCTCCGGTCGTCGTCCCCAACGAAAAAGCAACCTGCCAGGAAGTTGTCCACCGTGCAAGCGAGCCCGGCTTTGACATCCGCAAGCTCGTCCCAGCGCCCACCAATACAGAAGAGGACGCAGGCCCCTATATCACCATGGGTATGTGCTACGCTTCCGATCCGGAGAACGGCGAATCCGACATCACCATCCACCGCCTCTGCCTGCAGAGCAAGGATGAAATCTCCATGTACTTCGTACCCGGCGCGCGGCATCTTGAAATATTCCGCGCAAAGGCGGAAGCCGCGGGAAAGCCGCTGCCAATTTCCATCAGCATCGGCGTGGACCCCGCCATTGAGATCGGCGCCTGCTTCGAACCCCCCACAACGCCGCTGGGCTTTAACGAGCTGAGCATTGCGGGCGCTATCCGCAAATCTCCCGTGGAGCTTGTCAACTGCCTTACCATTGGGGAAAAGGCCATTGCGAACGCGGAATATGTTATTGAAGGCGAACTTTTGCCTAACGAGCGCATCCGCGAGGACGTCAACACCGATACCGGCAAGGCAATGCCGGAATTCCCCGGCTATACCGGCGGCGCATACCCGGCGCTCCCCGTCATCAAGGTCAAAGCGGTCACGCACCGCAAGAATCCCATCCTGCAGACCTGCATCGGCCCCAGCGAGGAGCATGTCAATATGGCGGGCATCCCCACGGAAGCGAGCATTTTGCAGATGGTGGAAAAGGCCATGCCGGGAAGGCTGCTGAATGTATACGCGCACGCCGCAGGCGGCGGCAAATATATGGCCGTGCTCCAGTTCAAAAAGAGCCAGCCGAGCGACGAGGGCCGCCAGCGCCAGGCGGCACTGCTTGCGTTCTCCGCATTCTCTGAGCTTAAGCATGTCATTTTAGTGGACGAGGATGTGGACCCGTTTGACAGCAACGACGTTCTCTGGGCGCTCAACACCCGTTACCAGGGGGATATCGATACCATATTCATCCCCGGCGTCAGGTGCCACCCGCTTGACCCCTCCCAGAATACCGCCTACAATCCCTTGATCCGCGACCGCGGCATTTCCTGCAAGGTGATCTTCGACTGCACGGTGCCTTACGCGCTCAAGGAAAAGTTCCAGCGCTCCAAATTTATGGAGCTTGATCCCGCCCGTTTCGCGCCTGAGCTGTTCAACTAAAAAAGAGGGGGTATCTTGTTATGCCAATCGGTGTTATCGTAAACAGTCTTGCTGTCCTGTTTGGGGGACTTTTGGGGGCGCTGCTGGGAAAAAAGATTCCTGAGCGCATTCGTACTTCTCTGCCCCTTGTGTTTGGCGCAGCCTCCATGTCCATGGGCATCAACTACATCGTAAAGATGCATACGCTGCCCGCGGTGGTGCTTTCCCTCATCGTCGGCACGGCGATAGGCGAACTGATCCGTCTGGAAAAAGGCATTGAAAGCGTCGCCATAAAGGCAAAGGGCCCGGTGGAAAAGCTCTTTTCCGGCGGCGGCAGCAACCAAAGCCAGGCAGAGTTCATGGAGAAGTTCGTAGGCATTCTGATCCTGTTCTGCGCCAGCGGCACGGGGATATTCGGCGCCCTCAAGGAAGGTATGACCGGCGACCATTCCGTACTGCTGACAAAATCCATACTGGATTTCTTTACCTCCGCCATATTCGCCACCTCCCTTGGATACCTGGTCATGACCATCTGCGTGCCCCAGGTTGTAGTGCTGCTGGCACTGTTTTTCAGCGCTACGTTTATCCTGCCGCTGACAAACGACGCCATGATCGCAGACTTTACGGCTTGCGGCGGCATGATCATGCTGGCGACGGGTTTCCGTATCAGCGGGATCAAATCGTTCGCAATCGCTAATATGCTGCCGGCTCTTATATTGGTCATGCCGATCTCCTATTTGTGGGTCACCTATATCAGCTAGCAGGAAAGGACAACGAACATGCCTATTCTGTGTGACGCGCCCCGCAAACGGCTGATCGTGGCAATGACGGGCTCAAGCGGCGCAACATTGGGAATCGAGGTGCTGCGCGCCCTTAAGGCGGCATCCCAGCTCGAGCTTCACCTGGTGGTATCCAGGGGCGCGGAACTTACGATCGCGCAGGAAACGGACTATACGCTTGACGACGTTTGCGCCCTTGCGGACCATGTACATGCGCTCCATAACATCGGCGCAAGCATCGCAAGCGGCACATTCCGCACGGAGGGTATGCTCATCGTCCCCTGCAGCATGAAGACCGTGGCGGGCATTGCCTGCGGGTATTCGGACAACCTGATATTGCGGGCGGCAGACGTCGTGTTAAAAGAGCGCCGCAAGCTCGTGCTGGTGGCAAGGGAAACCCCGCTTAGCACCATCCACCTGCGCAATATGCTCTCTTTAAGCGAAATGGGCGCAATTATCCTGCCCCCTATGGTATCCTATTACCATAGGCCTAAGACGCTTCAAGAACTCAACGCGCACCTGGTAGGCAAAATACTCGATCAATTCGGTATTCCCTACGATGGACTCAAGCGCTGGCAGGAACAGCAGTAAAGGAGAGGGACGGGAACGTGTACGAACAGACGCTTTCACGCGGGCGCATTAAGATCCGCCTGCAGGCCATTCCGATGGGGGAAGACCTGTTGGTGGCGCTATCCGGCGGAGATGCGCCGCATATCGGCTGCGTAACGCTAAGCGTTCCCCGCCCCAGCCTCCTGGATGGCGAAACCAACCGCGCCACGACCTCCGTACTCAACCGCACCGGGCACAAGGATCATGTGGCGGCCGAATATGTATCGGATGCGTTATGCGAACGCCTGGGCAGGCATGTGGCTGTAGCCGCGGGCATCCATGTCGAACGGATCACGCCAACGGAAATTGAAACTGTACACGAACTTGTAAAGGCGCTTGCTGCACATTTGCTCCAAGCGTGCCTGATCGAAGTGGATGAAGCGGATACACCTGTCTGCCCCGTCCTTAAAATGCAGGCCCATCAGGAGGGAAGGCTGCACCGCGCATTCTCCATATTTCTATTCGACAGCCGGGGCAAACTGCTGCTGCAAAAGCGCCATGCGCAAAAGTATCATTCCGGCGGGCTATGGAGCAACACCTGCTGCGGTCATCCCGCGTGGAATGAACCATTGTTAGAGGCGGCTTCGCGCAGGCTGATGGAGGAAATGGGTATTGATGCACCCCTGCAAGAGGCGTTCCATTTTCGATACTGCGCGACGTTTGAAAACGGGCTGACGGAAAACGAGTTGGATCATGTATTGATCGGCCGGTATGACGGCCCCGTATCGTTTTGCCCTGAGGAAGCGGAAGAGATTATGTGGGCAGAGCCGCAAAATCTCGTACAGGATATCCGCCTGCAACCCGAACAATACACCTACTGGCTGCGGCAGGCGCTGCCCAACGTGCTCCTTCACATGGCCACGCTCAAGTGAAAGTCGCTTCATGTCCTTTATCAAATACCCGGCTTGTCCGGGTATTTGTTTTCCAATTGAATATCAAACCCGTTTGCAAGCCGTGTCATGTTATAATAAGGAAAACAAAAACGGAGGTCAATATGCTCTCAGGCTTGAGCCACATCACGCTGATCGTAAAAGACCTG
Source organism: Bacillota bacterium (assembly GCA_023409435.1). Taxonomy (GTDB): domain Bacteria; phylum Bacillota; class Clostridia; order Christensenellales; family CAG-138; genus JAEYLA01. The sequence continues at coordinate 22,952 of JAEYHP010000088.1, forward strand.
ACCCGCACGGGCAAGCTGTTCAAAGAGCTGTTCGATGCCGAGGAGGTTTACTCCAGCGGGGACGCCGCCTTTTCGCTGAGCCGGGAAAAGTTCTTCCTGATCGGCGGATTATGGTTCTGCCTCATGGAGGGCGAACCTTTGCCAGAATGCACCTACAACCATATCGCGTTTTCGGTTCCGGATGAAGCGTTGGAACAATACGAACAGAAAATCCGGCAGCTTGAACTTACAATAAGGCCAAGCCGCTCAAGGGTAAGCGGCGAAGGCCGTTCCCTGTACTTTTACGATTATGACAACCACCTCTTTGAGCTGCACGCCGGGAATTTGACCGAACGGCTGGCGCGCTACGCCCAAGGAAAGTAAAATAACGGCAGGCCCGTATCCCTTAGCGAATGTTCACGGTCAGAATCTCGTAGGGTCCAAAGGAAAGCATGACGTTCCCGTCCGTGATGGGCAAGGTCTCAAGTTCCCGCTCCATCAGGTCGCACAGGGCCGCCTTGCCTCCGAAATCCGGCAGGGTCAGCGCGCAGCGCGTCGCCACGCCGTCCGTCTCAAACACCCGCACGATAAATCCGCTGCCGTCCTCCGCGGGTTTGACGGCGGCAATCTCCACATTGTGCCTATCCGTATGGACCAGCGGAGGAACAGTCTGTGCGGCGGCGCCTGCCGCCACAACTGGGCGGTGGTTAAAGGTTAGCGCCGTCTGTTCCACGCGGGCGGCCCGCTCATCGCCCCGGTGCGGGTAGAGCGCATAGGAAAATGTATGGGTTCCGCGGTCCGCTTCCACGCCGGGATAGCTGCTGCTGCGCAGCAGAGCCAGTTCCATAACATTTCCAAGCGCCTTGTGACCGTACTTGCAGTCGTTCATCAGGGCCACGCCATAATCCGCCCGCGACAGATCGATCCATTTGTGTGCGCAGATTTCAAACCGGCTCATATCCCACGTGGTATTGCGATGGGTGGGCCGTTTGAGGTTGCCGAACTGGATGTCGCATGTGACCTGATCGGTGTGCACATCGGCTGGGAATGCGGTACGCAGCATCTTTCCGCTCTCCTGCCAGTCCACTTCCGTATCAAACGTCACATACGGGCAACCGGCCTGCAAAATCACCTTCTGGGTCAATACGGAGCTTCCGAAAACAAACGTCTGGGTACGCACGGCGTTGGGGCCGTCGATTTCCCAGGAGGCCTCTTTTAATACGAACGCGCGCGGAACCTGTTCATCGTAATAGATGCGGATATCCCACGCGTCGCCGTCCCGTTCGTCATACACGCAGAGGCGGTTGGCAACTTCCCCGTGGGCCAGCGCCTCGCGGCCTGCGGCCTTATCGTAAACGGAAATGATCTCGCCGCCCTTGCCAAAGCGTACCGCGAGATATTCGTTTTCCAGATGCGTCTCATCGGCGGCAAGGCCGGAAATGAGAGGCAGCGCCTGAAGCGGCGCGCCGCCCATCGGCGGGAGCTGCGCTTTATACCAGCTGCCGCCGTAAAAGACATACTCTGTGCGGGCAAAGCCGAGTGAATTGAATGCCGTCATACCGGCAGCCACGGCCCGGTATGCTTCCTGCGTCAGCGCGCGCACCCGGCCATACAGCGCTTCATAGCGGGCAAGGCTTTCGTCATAAACGCGTTTAATAGAGGAACCCGGCAGAATATCGTGGAACTGGTACAGAAGGGTTTCCCGCCAGATGTCGTCCACCTCTTCCTTCGGAAAGGCAATGCCAACGCGGGCCGCCAGCACATAGGCAAACTCCAGCTCCCTGAGGCTTTGCTCCATCCTGCGGTTATAGCGCTTGTTCCTCGCCTGCGTGGTATAGGTCCCCCGATGGAACTCAAGATACAGCTCGCCCACCCACTCGTGGAAGCGCTGCGTGTCATGGCCTATGCCTGCAAAGAAATCACGGGCGAAGCGCTGCTCGATGGGGGAAAAATCGGCAAGGTCCCGGAGGCGCTCCAGCTTTTCCAAGTGATCCGCGCCGGGGCCGCCGCCGCCATCGCCCACGCCAAACAACATCAGCGCCTGATCGGAGACGCCTTTCTCGCGGAAGTTGTTCTCTATGATACGGATGGACGCGGGGGAAGCGGGGCTGTTGTATGTCTCTTCCGGAGGCATATGCGCAAGCACCGTAGAGCCGTCTATGCCAGTCCAGCGGAACGTCTGGTGCGGGAAAGCGTTGTGCTCGCTCCATGACAGCTTCTGGGTCATGAAGTACTTTAGCCCGCTCTTTCGCATAATCTGCGGAAGCGCGCCCGTGTAACCGAACACATCCGGCAGCCATACATTATCTACGCTTTGGCCGAACTCCTCCCGCCAGAAGCGCTGGCCGTAGAGAATCTGGCGAACCAGCGCCTCGCCGCCGGAGAGATTGGCGTCGGCCTCCACCCACATGGCGCCCTGGCACTCCATGCGCCCTTCTGCGATCCTAAACTTGATACGCTCATACAGCGGGGGATAGTATTCCTTCATCCATGCCAGAAGCTGGGGCTGGCTCACGCCGAATTTGTAATCTGGGTATCGGTCCATGAGCCTGTCCATTGTGGCAAACGTGCGGGCGCCCTTGCGGATGGTTTCCCGTATGGGCCACAGCCACGCCAGATCGATGTGCGCGTGGCCGACCGCGGAGATGTGCAGCGAGGGGGTCGCGCCCTTTTTTGCAAGCTCGGGCGCGAGAATTCTTCGGGCGCGAGCGGCTTCCTCGTCGGTAAAGTCGTATATCTCATTTATGGCCGCGTTGAGGGCATAGAGTATGCTGTAGCGGTGCGGGGACTGTTCGGTGCACTGCTCCATCGCTTCCTTGAGCACGAGAAAATCGTAGTACAGGGCGCGAAGCTCCGGATGCCTGCGGGCGACATAGGCCTCCTTGAGATCGCCGCTCTCCACATAGCGGCCAAACAGATCGTTGCACGCGCCGTCCACCCAGAAGTCAATTTTGCCGTCGCCAATCATCCGGGACGTGAGAGGAACCGCATGCTTTCTTGGGCTGTACTCGAAGGCGGTGCTGCCGCTCGTCAGCCCCTGAACAGGGCCCAGCTCTGCGTCGTAGTACAGGCCCTCGCCGCTGATATCAATGAGCAGCACAAGCTCCTCTATAGAGGCTGCGTCCGGCAGTTTCGCCGTAAAATGGAACCACGCGCAGTCAAATAAATCGCCCCAATGAGCGCCCATGGACAGCACTTTTTGCTCCCCCGTTTCGCGTGCGTGAAACGGGACGGGTTCCTTGGTAACATACGCCACGCAGTCCATAGCGGAAATCTTTTCATAGTACGAACGGGCCAGGCGCTCAAGAAAAAGTGTAATCCGGCGTAAGGTGTTTTTTGTGTAGTACGGCATAAAATTCTCCTCTGTAAGATGGGAGTTGATGCGTTTTATCATCGGAGTGATTACAGCCCCTGTGCCCGCTTGAACCGGGACCGGAAAACTCATGAACAGATACCAAGAGGATGGGAAGGGAAATATCCGTCGCAAAAACACGCCTGGTGTCAAGGTTATGCCTGAAAAGCCATCGGGCAAAGTATACTTGATACGCCGCCGGATTGCAACTCTTCTGTAATAGCGGTGCTGCCGCAGCATATGCGCCGATAGGTAAGCAACAAGCAAAAGGCACTATCCTTGCGGGATAATGCCCCTCTATCGGTTATTGCACGATTTCCGTTTCAGCCCGCCTGCAGCTCCACATAGCACATCAAGAACGGCGCCGCGCCCTTTGCATCGTTTTCCACCACGGGCTCGGAGATGTAGTATTCGTATGTGCCGTCCCTTTTCAGGTTGTTTTCCGGCCCCAGTCCCGCGGAAAGGCAGATGCCGCCCAGATTGAGCATGCCGTCCTTTTCGGAAAGATATTGTTTGCAGACGCCGTCGAATATCCGTGCGCCCGTTTTGCGGTATGCTTGCGGCAATATTTGAAGCCGGGCGCCCTTTAACATGGCGTAGGCGATCATGGAACTGCCGCTCGCCTCCGGGTAATTCCCTTCGCGCCCCGCTTGATCCACCACCTGGTAGAGCATGTTTGTTCTATCATCGATATACGGAACGATGCCTTCAACAAGCTCATTCAACAGCCCTGCAAGTTTTGCCCGTTCCTCTTTGGCGCTTTGCGGCAGGTATGAAACGACGTCAATGAGCGCCACGGCGAACCAGCCGATGGCCCGCAGCCAGAAGCTTTTGGAAAGCCCCTTTTCGTTGGCCCAGAACATCCGCTTTGCGCTGTCGTACCCGTGGTAATAGAGTTTCTTTTCTTCGTCGAACATCGTATTCCGCACATTTTGAAACTGGCGGACGATATCCGAATAATCCGGCCTTTTTCTACATTCCACCTCGTACCGCGCAGCAAACACCTGCGCCATATACAGGCCGTCCAGCCAGACCTGGTGCGGGTATATGCGCTTATGCCAGAAACTGCCCTCTCTGGTGCGGGGCTGTTGTGCCAGCTGCCAGTGCAAAAGTTCGATGGCGCGGCGGTACTTTTCCTTTTTGGTCGCCCTGTACAGGTCAAACAGCACGCGGCCTTCGCAGATGTTATCGAGGTTGTAGGTTTCAAGCTCATAGCCTAATATGCCGCCGTCCTCGGCCACATAATAGTCGATAAACCGCTCCACGAAATCGAAGAACCGCTCCTCCCCCGTCTGCTCGTACAAACGGAGCAGGCTCGCCATCATGCACCCGTCTACATAGTTCCAATGCGGCGCGGCGCCCTGGCGGATTTTCTCCATGTTCCAAAGCGGAGCCTCCGGGGTAGACTGCTCCAGTATGCGGTCGATATAGCGCGCCACAATATCCTGCATGATTTAAACCTCTACGAATTCTTCCACGTTTTCTGTAATGACCGCCGGGCCTTCCGCACCTTCGATCGTAACGTTCTTCAACACCACGCGCCGGACGTTGTTAAAATACAGGCCGGTTTTGTGGTGCTCTTCAATATGGCTCATCATGGCGGGGTATCCGTAGCCCGCGTCCTCCTTGAAGGAGAAGGAGACGTTCTCGATGGTCACTTCCTCAATGGGCTGCTCGGGCAGGCCGTAAAAGAAGCCCGCGGCGTATTCGCAATTGATGCACTCGATATCCCTGAAATGAAATTTCCCCAGCCGGGGCGTGCGCTCGTCAACAGGCAGCTTTTCTTTGGTCCAGACGTATTCGGTCTTTCCTTCCTTGTCGCAGAAATAGAACATATGGATGACGAGCGGGCTTAAAACATGCTCCATTTTGATGGTATGGAACGTGACGCCGTCTATCACCGCGTCCTTCCCCCGCCCGCGCCGCGTCTTGATGCGCAGGCCCCGGTCGGTGTTTCTAAAATAACACTGGCTTGCGAATACATCCTGTACCCCCCCCGCCATTTCGCTTCCCATCACCACAGCGCCGTGCGCAAATTCCATCAGGCAGTTGCGTATGGTGTGGTTTTTCGCTGGCGTCTTATACTTTGCGCCCATGTAGAGCTTGCCGGATTTGATGGCGATGGCATCGTCGCCCACGGAAAAGCGCGCGCCGATGATATCCACGCCGTCGCAGGATTCCGGGTCGCACCCGTCGGTATTGGGCGAGTCCTTCGGGGCGGCAATCGCAATATCATAGAACCCGATGTTCTTGGAAAAGAAGGGGTGCAGGTTCCAGGCGGCGGAATTTTGGCCCGTGACTCCGTGCATTGTAACGTCCTCGCAGCCGTTTAAAAACAGCAGCCGGGGGCGGCCGATTGGCCTTTCCTTGGGCTTGATCCACCAAACGCCATTCTGCGCGTTTCCGTCGATAACGCCTTCGCCTATGATGCGGATATCCCGCTGGTGGTGCGCGGACAAAAGTGCCATATGGGAGGCTCTCGGCTCCCCTTCCCAGGTGGCGCACTGTATTTTTTCACCGGTGGATAAACAGTCGATTTCGCCCGGCCATATGGGGTAATCCTCCACACGCGTGCTTCCAAGCAGCACCGCGTCTTTTTCAAGTTCCAAAGTCATGTGGCTTTTTAGCACAAGCGGCCCGGTTTTGTATACGCCGCGCGGCACAAACACCCTTCCGTTTTCCTTGCAGGCGAATATGGCGCTCTGCAGCGCTTTGGTATCGTCTGCTTCCCCGTCCCCCACGGCGCCAAAAAGCTTCGCGTCGATACAGGTGCTCTCTGATGCGGTTTTGAAAGTGAGCGTAACCGCCCCCAGCGTCGTACCCACCGTATACTCCGTTCCGGGCTTTAACTGAAACAGCGAGAATATGTTGGTGTTATAAACAGGCTCAAGTTCCGCGCCGTCAAGCGTCACGCGATACGATGTTTCACAATAGTAAGGCAACAGGTTTTCAAGCTCAAAGCAGGCGGAGGCGCTGGAAACGAACAGGCTATGGAATTTCATTGGTCGGCTCCCCTTTGATACGTTTCTTAATGAAGTTTTTGATTGCGACAAGCAGTGCGTCATAGACGGTAAAGAATACGCCGTAGAGTATCGGCTCCGCGCCGAGCACGACTGCGTTTTCGGCAAGGTCATACAGGCGGACCGCAATGAGGTTAATTGCGTGATAGGTATACGCGATCAGAAACGACAGCAGTACACCGTAGAGAATGTTCACCCAGAAGAAATAGAACTTCTTACTGTAGAACATAATGTACCTCTTGTACGTATCGCCGCCGTTGTCCATAAATGCAACCAATATGCGGTTGACCATCAAATCCGTCACGGCGCCAAGGACAAGGCCCAGAGCAAGCGTCAGATCCAGTTGATCCAGGGAATTGATAAACAGCCCCCAGCCCACAAAAAAGTAGACCGCCCCCGCGAACCACGCTTTGATGAGAAGCGCTTTTACGGCGGCCGGCCACTTTTTGCTTTTTTTCACGGCCTGGCTAGTCTTCAAGGAGCTCATCTTCCTCCTCTTCCTCTACCAGACTTTCCGCCTGCAGGTCGTCAAATTCTTCATCGTCAATGGCCGTATCGATTTTTTGCAAAAGCCTCCTGTATACCGGAAGCAGCACGATGCTCAACACCGTCAGTCCAAGCGCTGCCAGATGAATTATGGTCCAGTTCATGCTGTCCGCGATATCCTGCGTGATGGGTACCGGATTGTCGCGCAGCATGGTTTCATAGAACATGATGTTGAGGTATACGATATCGAGGAATATCTGCAGTGTTAGCAACAGGAACACGACGGCCATCATCAGCTTGAAGCGTTTTGTTCCCCGCGCATAGGCATTGGCGAACGAAAATATCACCAGCATGGAAGCGAGCGTGATGATGAACACATAGAGCGCAATAATTTGCGAGCTCACGTACATGGAGGCGTTGGAGTGCGCCGTCAGATGGAAGGTATATATCATGCAGCTGACGACAAGCAAAATAAGCGGTATCGTCTGCGGCCTTCTTTTCAGATTAACGAGATGTTTGCGGAAAAAATCATTCATGGCGCATCCCTACCTTATGGCAATGCTTGTAACTTTGTCAAAGAAGTGCACTTTCTCCCGGTTGAAGCGTATGCCGACCACCTGCCCCGGCTTGTATGCGCTCCACTCCCGGAATTTGCATACAATGCGCTTGCAGCCGACGATGCCGCGCACCAGCGTATGCTGGCCCAGGTTTTCATTAAGGTCCACTGTAAGCTGAAGTTCGTCCCCCAGTTCGATATCCTCGGGCCGTACGCCCAGCACAATAGGTTTCCCTACATAACCATTGAGAACGCGCCGTTCTTCCTCCGTGAGCGTTAACGTCAGGTACTTGTTTTTGAGCGTGCCGTCGGGGTACACGCGCACATTGAGAAAATTCATGGGCGGCAGCCCGATGAAGCCCGCCACAAACAGGTTGGCCGGATGGTCGTAAAGCTCTATGGGCTTGCCGACCTGCTGGATACGCCCTTCGTTCATAATGACGATGCGGTCCGCCAACGTAAGCGCCTCGATCTGGTCGTGCGTCACATATAGGATGGTGGCGCCTAAGGTGGTATGCAGCAGCTTTAATTCCCGGCGCATGGAGCCGCGCAGCTTTGCGTCCAAGTTAGAGAGAGGCTCGTCAAACAGGAACACTTTGGGCTGGCGCACGATGGCGCGGCCCACCGCCACGCGCTGGCGCTGCCCGCCCGAAAGCTGCTTGGGCTTTTTGTTGAGCTGATCGGATAAATCCAGTATATCCGCCGCTTCCAGAACTTTTTCATGTATGATATCGGGATTTTCGTTTCGCAGCACCAGGCTGAACGCCATGTTTTCATACACCGACATATGCGCGTAGAGCGCGTAATTCTGGAACACCATGGCGATGTCCCTGTCCTTTGCCGCGACGTTTGTGACGTCAGCTCCGTCTATCAGCAGCCGGCCCTCTGAAATTTCCTCAAGACCCGCCACCATGCGCAGCGTAGAGGACTTTCCGCACCCGGACGGTCCCACAAGCACAATGAATTCGCCATCCTGTATGCTAAGGTTGAAATCCGTCACGGCCTGCACGCCATTTTCGTATATTTTGTTTAGGCCATTGAGTTTCAAGCCTGCCATATCAGTGTTCTCCTTGCGGCGTATTGATCGACTGCAGGTGGCGTATCAGCATGGTCGAATGGATATGGGAAACAATGCCCGCGATGATTAAGGATGTGCCCGACGCGGCTAAAAACAAAACAAGCCAGGTATGTTCCGCAGGGGTCAGCTGCTCCAGCCTCAAAAAATGCGCGGGCAGCAGCAGAACGCGCAAAAACTGTACGATTCCCAGCGAACCTATGACGTAAGACCAGCTCCTGACATAGGCTTTCGCCTTTTCGCCGCCCAGAAACACGATCATCATAAATATGATGTTATATAGAATATCTAAGCCCGTCGTCACATCGGATACCGGCACGGGGTTTTTATACATGGCCACAAAATACGCCACGTTAAACGAGAGACCCAGCATGCAAAGCGCAAAGGGCAGCTTATCCTTGCTATAGCGCATCCGGTCCACATGTTTCATTTTGCCGTCTCCCTTCTTTCCTTCCGCATCTGCGCCGTCTTCCACAAAAGATTGCCTAGAAGCACCGCCGCGATGAAAAAGAGCAGGGCGGAAAGCACCACGCCGCAGTCCAGTATGAGTGTAGACTGAACAAACCGCATGCGCAGCTTTTCGGTAATCTCCCGAATTCGTTCAAAATCCAGCTGAAGGTACAATTGCTTGACAAACTGCACGTTGACTAGGTTAAATATGCCGACATACACCGCAAACACGGCAAACAGGCAGGAGGAAATATAGTTGGAAGCGTAATACAGCCTCCTGCGGTGAGTAAGCGTCGCGAACAATCCGATGCACAGGATAAATAAGATCAGCGCCTCGCGCAGGAGCTGCATGTTGAACGGTTGTATCCCGTAGTACAGTTCAGCGCCCTTTACATAAAATGTCTTGCTTGTAGAATCCGCGTGGAAGGACAGGCCGTACATATCCGTCGCAAACCCCAGTGCGTACACGAACACAAGGCTTGTGATGATAAGCGCCGCCATGACGGCCACTTTTTGTACTTTCATCTGCGCGATCTGCATAAGACACCTCTATATACTGTGATACAGCGCGGGGAAGGGAATTCCTTCCCCGCGCATCGCTGAAACCAGGTATCATTCGTTTAGTTGCCGGCCATCCTCTCGTAGGCGCTCCTGTGCATCGTCAGGTAACCTTCGCCGTTAAGATCCTGCAGCAGGTACGCAATGAGCTCTTCCTTGCTCAGCAGCGTATCCCTGTTGGCGTTCCTGCCCTCAAAGCCATAGAGCACATAGTCTACGAACATGATGCGGTCGGTATCATTGTTGCCGTCGCGGAAGGCTGTTGCGAGGTCCGCGCAGTTATCCTTGATGAACTGCTCCTCGGATTCGGCCAGGGAGAATGTAGTGGGAATGATGACTTGCGTGGGAGATTCGGTATCCGAAGCGTTAACCACAAGGTGCTTCATGGTGCCCAGCTCGCACGCCTTCAAGATCTTATCTAAGCCCGCCTGGCCGTTGGGATGCACGGTCTGGTATTCCATACCCTGCTCCTTGACGTAGCCGATGGGGAACGTCGCGCCCAGCCACATGCGGTAGTAGTTGGTATAGTTGCCTTTAGCAAGCGTACCAAGCTCGGTAAGCGCGGCCTCGCTCAGCTTGGGCACGAGCTTGCCGCCGTACATGATCTCACCGTCAATCCATGCATCGGGGCCATAGGACATCAGGCGGTTGCCCTCGGGAGAATATAAATAGTCAAACAGCTTGAGCGCACGCTTGAGCTTTGCGTCATCCGAAGAGATGCTCGCGAGGATCGACCATCCATCGGATTTCACGGAGCGCCAGGAGTCGGTGAACTGGTAGTAGTTGCCGTTGTTGTCCCAATCCGCCACCGGAGGGAGCACCGGCGTAAGGTTGAAGCCGGGGATGTCGCTTTCAAGGGAGTTCAGCACCGTCGTGGTCTGGTTGTAATCGTAGGTGAGGAAGCCGAGGTTTGCCTTCAAGAGGCGCTCGCGGTGGTCGGCGCCGGTGAGGCCCGCGGTGGACTCGTTCTTGTCAAAGTCCTTCAGGATCAACTTTTCCTTGTAGAGCTGGTTGAGCCGCTCTAAGGCGTCCGCGTTCTTAGCGTCAAAGCGCGCATCCTGCAGCTCGCCGTTTTGATCGAAGTAGAGCCAGTTGAGGCGGGAGTCCAGACCGCGCACGCCCCAGATTTCCGCCAAGCGGAACAGATCTCTTACACGGCCCATCTGGTAGCCGCGGGGGTAGAAGGGAACGGCGTCATACTCGCTCTGCCCGGTCAGAAGCTCGGTGTTGGCGAGTACGCAGCGCATGAGCGCCACCAGTTCGTCCGCGTCATACGCGGCGTCCTGCCCGATAAAAAGATCTGATCGCTTTGCGAATGCGCCACCATATGTGCTGTCGATATGGGCCTTCAACACCTGCACCAGCCCAGCGCCGTCCATTGTGGGCAACTCGTTCTGCGCGGTGATGACGTTCTTGGTGTACGCCTTCCTTATGGTTTGCGGGCCACTGCCGTCCGCTTTCGCCACCGTCAGCTCCACGTTGACCGATTCGGGCATGTAGGGCTTGTAGAAGGGTTTGACGACCCTGTCCGTGTTGTAGGTGACGGTGTCGTCGTCTAGAAGCTTCTGCACCCAGTCCGCGCGGAGTATGAGCATGCGCTCGATATCGTCATACCCGTCGAAGTAGGGCGCGTAGTAGATGTGGCCGTCGCCCGAGGTGATGGAGGTCTTCACAACGCTGTTGTTATCCAGGAACGCCTTGAAGTTGGGCATGATGTCAAGGTATTCGTCCAGCCTGACATACGTGTTGTTCAGCGTGCCTTCCTGGTTGAGATCAACCGAGTTGCCTACCATGATGTCAATGTTTGAAAAGTTCTGCGCCTGCAGCGTGTTGAAGGAAGCGCGCACATCCTTGGCGTCGGTGGGCGTTACGTCGTTGATGGTGAAGTTGAGGCGGCTCTGGAGCTCTTCCCACACGGGCTTGAAATCGCCTTCGCGGTAGGTCTTGCCGTTCGCCGCAACATACTCGCTCTGGGGCCTGCCCTCTGCGCCGTCAACAGTGTAGCGCATGTACACGGTACTGTTGTAGAACACGGAGAGATTGAGCGTTACGGGTTGATCCGTAGCCAAGGGATCCACTACCGGAGTCGGCGTCGCTTCGGCCGCAACGGGCGCCTGCGTGACCTCCGGGGCGGGGGTGGGTTCCGCATTTACCTTCACGCAGCCTGTTAGAATACCGGCGAGCATGAGCACCGCCATGAAGATTGCCATGGTGCGTTTCATTTTCGTCAACCTCCTATTATTTATTACGGCCCTTTACGGCCAGTAAAACTGTCCTGCCATACAGCCAGCGACGGCCTCTATTATTCCTTCACGCCGCCCACGTTCACGCCGGTGGCGAAGTACTTCTGAATGTACGGGTAGATGATGATGATGGGGATGATGGCGCAGACCACCATCGCATAGATGATGGAATTGGGCGCGTATATCGTTGTGGCGGGCAGTTCCACGCGCATGATCTCCTCAAGCCTATCCCGGATATATACCTGCAGCGGCCATTCGTTGCGGTTGCGTATCATGGTGCGCGCCCAGAAGTAGCCGTTCCACCGGCTGATACCAAAGAAGAGCCCCACCGTCGCGATGGTGGATTTGGACATGGGGATGTACACGCGGGTTAATAGCTGCATTTCCTTCGCGCCGTCCACGATTGCCGCTTCCTCGATTTCCCGCGGGACGTTTTCAAACGCGTTCCTTAATAGCACCACATTGAACGCGGCCATGCCCATGGCGATGACCACCAGCCACTTATCGTCCATAATGCCCATCGCGCCGAATATGTTCTGCGTAGCCTTGTAGTTTAAAAACTGCGGCACAAGGCCCGCCGCGAACCACAGGGTGAACACCAGGAAGAAGTTGAAGCCGCGCCGGAACACCAGCCTGGGTTTGGAGAGCGCGTACGCACCCAGCACCGAAGTGCCCAGCGTCCAGATCGTACCGAAGAACGTCACAAACAGCGTGTTTGCGTAGCTGATCCAGAAACGTTTGGTGAGCAACACTTCCTTGAACGCGTCAAACTGCACGTCCACCGGGAACAGCACGACCTTGCCCATGTAGTACGCGTCCCTTCCGCTTAACGAGGCGGAAACAGCGTATACGAACGGATACAGGCAGAAGAGTGCAAATACGGTCAAAAACGTATAGGAAAGGAGTTTAAATATGATTTCTGTGGTATCCAGCCTCTTCATATTCCCCTCCTCAATACAGCGACGTATCGGACGCTTTACGGCTGATCATGTTGGCGCCCACCACCAGCAGCATGGACGTCACGGCGTTTATCATATCCGCCGCGGAAGCGAGCGACTGGTTGGTCTGCCCCCCCGCCTGTATGCCCGCACGCTGGAACACGTAGGTGGAAACCACGTCCGCCGTGCTGTAGGTGTAGGAGTTGTACAGCAGCAGCACCTTTTCATAGCCGATAGTCAAAAGTTCGCCCACGCGGAGTATCAGCATGATGGTAATGGTAGAAAGAATGCCGGGCAGCACCACGTATTTGATCTGTGCCATTTTTGATGCGCCGTCGATGCGCGCCGCCTCATAGCTGGTGGGGGATATGCCAATGATGGCGGCAAAAAATACGATGGAGCTGTAGCCGGCGGTCTCCCAAATGCCCGACACCTGGTAGATGGCCCTAAAGTATTGCGGCAGATAGAGCATGCCGGTTTGCGCCGCTTCCTCCGGTATCCAGCCGATTTTCATAAACAGCTGCGAAAGCACTCCGGGCTCGGAAAACGCGCTTCCCGCGCTCAGCAGCATCTGAACCAGGGTGGTGATGACGACGGTGGAAACGAAGCGCGGCAGGTAGGTCGCAATCTGCAATAAGCTGCGGGTGCCGTTGGACTTGACTTCGTTGAAGAGTATCGCCAGCAGTATGGGGATGGGGAACCCGAACAGCAGGCCGTAGAAGCTTAAGAGGAACGTATTGCGGAACGCCTGCCAGAAACCCACCGAATCGGACCCGGCGATCAGGTTGTAAAAGTGCTGGAAGCCCACAAAGTCCCGCTCCAGTACGTTTTTGGTGGTGTCGTCGATTTTAAACGCCGTAAGCAGCTCATACAGCGGCAAATACCGCCAGAACAGGAATATGAGTATCAGCGGCAGAAGCATCAAGTACAGCCGCCAGTCCTTTCTGACGCGGCGCAAGATGAGCTTCCAGTAATCGCGTTCGAGTTCATCCTGTATGGTCAGCCTGATCGGGTCCTGGGGTTTACGCATGCTGCCGCCCCTCC
>JAEYHP010000099.1 GCA_023409435.1 Bacillota bacterium
CGATAACGCTGCCCGTTTCAGCCACGTAGTCCCCGGCGATCACGGCGGGCGTCATGAGGCGCGTGCAGGGGATATCGCCCAAAAAATAATCTGCACCCGTGGTGCCCAGAGCAGGGATGCTGAGCCCCGCTTGCGAAAATATGGTGGCCCAGCGGCTGTGCGTATGCACGATACCGCCGATATTCGGAAACGCGCGGTACAGCTTTACATGCGTGAGCGTATCCGAGGAAGGGCGCAAATTGCCTTCCACAACGGTTCCATCAAGGTCCAGCACCACCATATCATCCGCAGTCATATGCTCATACTCCACGCCCGAGGGTTTAATGACAATAAGGCCCTTTTCCCGGTCTATTCCGGATACGTTGCCCCATGTGAATGTCACCAGGCCGTACTTGGGCAGGAGCAGGTTCGCTTCCAGCACACGTTGCTTTAATTCTTCCAGCATACTTTTCTCCTTAATGCGCTTTCTTTCCTTATATTGCATATTGCACAAAAAACAGCGCGCCTTGCCGTCTTTGCGCAAGGACGGCAGGCGGCGCATGCAGTTTTGCGGGTTATTGCATCAGCTGAACATCATCCCAAAGGCTGTCAAGACTCTGTATCGCTTTTAGATACAGGGAATACTTTTGTCGATATGTTTTCGCCAGGTTGGGGTTCGGCCGAACCGCCGCTGAAACATGCGTCATGGCGTTTACGGCGCTCTCAATGGAAGTCTGATCGCCCGAAGCCACCGCCGCGCACATGGCGCAGCCCAAAGCACCCGCCTCCTTGGCAAACATGGTTTCCACCGGCAGTTCCATGACGTCCGCAAACATCTGCGTCCAGACGGCGGATTTCGCGACTCCGCCCGAAAGGCGGATGCCCTTGGGTAAATCCTTTCGCGTCTTGAGCAATTTGTCCAGATGATATTTGTGGGAGAAGCACACGCCCTCATATACCGCGCGCAGGAAATGGGCCCGTGTATGGTTGGCCCCTATTCCGATAAAGCAGCCCTTGGCGTTGGGATGCACATTCGTACCCAAAATAAACGGCAAAAATATGGGGCAGAACTCTCCGGCCGGGATGGCTGCAATCTGCCGGTTGATCTCGTCATATGCGCTTTTACTCTGATCCGCCTGCTGCGTGAGCAGCTCCGGGCAAAGGGTTTTTAAAACCCACTCCTGGTTTCCTGCCGAAGTCGGGCTGCATTCTTCAATGAGGTAATACTCCTTCATGGCAAACAGGGAGTTCATCCAGGCCGTGCCGTCCGTTACAGGCGTTTTCCGGATATATTCGTTAATGCTCCAGGTACCCGCGATCATGCAGATATTTGTATCGTCAGTGAGGCCGACCGCAAGGGCACAGGCGTCAATATCGAATAGGCCGCCGGCTACAGGCGTACCTGCTTTGAGTCCCGTCCTCACGGCGGCTTCTTCACTGACCATACCACAAACTTCTGCAGCGCCTTTTAAGGGCGGCAGAGCATCCATCAGCTCGTCAAGGCCAAAGAGAGCCATCAGGTTGCGGTCGTAATTGCGCGTATGAAGGTTCACAAGATTGGATCCGGAATAATCGGAATATTCCCCGTAAGCTTCCCCGGTCAGGCGAAAACGGACGTAATCCTTGCAGGAAAAAATCCATTCTATATTTTTCAGCGTTTCAGGCTCGTACTCCTTGAGCCAGGCCAAAAGCGCCACCGGCTGGCACGGCATGATATGCTGGCAGCTGAGTGCAAAAACCCTTTCCGCCGTACCGTCCTTTTCCCATTTAAGCGGATATTGCCAGGCGCGATTATCCGTGGAACCGATGCCCTTGCGGGTGGGTTTGTTATCCTTGCCCCACAGGTACAGCCCTTTTCCATGCCCGCAAATCGCTACACAGCGGACGTCCCCGTTTTTAACGCCGGTCTTTTCCAATAAAGCGCGGAGTACCTTGCAGTTTGCCTCCCACATGACCTCCATATCCCGCTCGGCCCAGTCCGCATACAGGGACTCGGTCGGCGTTTCCGCCGAGGCGACGCCTATTTCTTCGCCGTTTTCCGTATATAGAGCGGCCTTCGTCGTTGTCCCGCCGTTATCCAGCCCAATATAATACTTCATGTAAAGTGCTCCCTTCGAGGCAGATGCTTATAGCAGATGGATGTTCTGCCCTTTGGGGCGGTACGGCGCGGTGCTGCTGCGCTCAAGCAGCTTGGTGCCGACCTGCATCTTGGTAATGGAAGAAAACGGATACTGAATCTGATCGCAAAGGATGCGGACCGCCCAAATTCCCATATCGGCGCAGGGTACTTCCATTGTTGTGAGCGGGGGATCGGACATGGAGGAAAATGGAATGCTGTCAAACCCCACGATGGAAATGTCCTCGGGGATGCGTATTTTAAATTCCTTGAAGGCCTTCATCGCCCCCAACGCGATGCTGTCGTTGTTGGCTACCAGCGCCGAAGGAAACTTCACGCCTCCCTCAAGCATCGTGAATATGGACTGGTACGCGCCGTCCGGCGTCGGATGCACCGCATAGATAAGTCCCTGGTCGAACACGTGGCCAAGCTGCGGAATCGCGCACTCAAACGTCTTCTTACGCACATTGCAGTTGCTCGAAGGCAGGACGTTGGCGATAAACCCGACCTGGGGGTGGCCCAGAGAAAAAAGATGGGAGACCGCCCGGTGAATGGCTTCCTCATTGTTCATGGTGATGCAGTTGTAATCCTGCATCGGCATATAGTTGTCCAGTATCACCATGGGAGTGGTGATCTCGGAAAAATGCTCCATGGCTTCCGGCGTCAATTCCGTACCCAAAAGCAGGATGCCGTCCGTCGGATCCTGCGTAAGCAATTCGGAGATTTCGTCGAGCTGCTTTTCCCCGCAGGCCGTCATAATAAGGTTATAGCCCTGCCTGCGGCATTCCTTTTCCACGGCGTCGATAATCGCGTTGACAAAACCGGGATTTCCGTCAACCAACATGGAATGCTTCTTATATTTGATAAAACGGATCGTCTTTTTCGCCGGTTTCTGTTCAAGACCGTTGTTCACGCGATACCCGTTTTCTTCAAGCAGTTTTACAATTTGCCGGCGCTTTTCAGCCCCTACGCCTTCCCGGTTGTTCAGCACCAAAGATACCGTCGCAGCGGAAACATTGGCTATGCTCGCAATTTCTTTTAACTTCATTGTGTTTTCTCCGGCAGCATCATTTCTTTAAGAATAAGAAAGTAAGATTCGTTGGCAATAGTATATCTCAACTATTTAATAAATGCAAATAAAAAATTAAGTAAATTTCTTAAGTAAAATTTAACAATATTTAGAATATTCTCAGATGGGTAAGGATAGAGGTCTAAACGCGCTAAAATTTCGCGAGACAAAGTATATTCGGTGGTTTTTATCATTTTTTATATTGTATTTCCACCCGAAACAATCGTTTCTCTCTGGAGAAATTTCAAATTTCAATAAAATAATTTAGTATATTATTCGAATTTCAACAAAAATATTCTATAGATTTTTTTGCAAACAGGTTGACACTACTAAAATCACATGCTAATATTTAATAAAAATTAATTTTGCTCATTCGGCCTGCCTGAAAAGTTATCCAGTATCAATAATTCAGTAAAAACAGGGAGATTATTAACGGTTATTCATCCGCCCAGACGGCGGGTCCCTTTCCTCCTGTTATGGAAAATCAATACATCTAAATTTGCTCGGTTCGTGGAGGAACCGCGTGGTTATTTTCGTGACCCTTTTTCAGCCCGGCGCTTAAAACGGCTTTATATTGGCCCGGCCCATTCAAATTCAAAAGGAGAAGCGGAATGAAAGTATGTCGCAAGGATACCGGCGAAAAGTATACGCCCTTTAGCCACTTCGGCATGACCACACAGGTCATATTCAACCCGGATACCGGGTGCAAGCGCGCCAACATTACCCTGTCTACGGTGGGCACGGGCGCGGGCAGCGTAGATGAAGTTCATGAGCATTCCGATCAGATATTCTACGTTTTAAAGGGCGTCATGAGCGTCAGTGCGAACGGCAAGCTTCTGGAAGTCCTTCACGAAGGCGACGCCATCATGGTGGAAGCAGGCGATGTACACGCCGTCACAAACGAGGGGGACGAGGATTGCGTCTATTATGCCGTCACCGTTCCTCCGCTTACAAAAACACATTAACCAAAGACAGGAGCGTTGTTATGAAGAAAGTATGTAAGCCTTACAAGTTCGGAACGTTCAAGACGAATGCCGATTTTAGCGCCGCAATGGCCGCGGACGGCTTGAATTTCCCGATTTCGGATGATGTTTCCATCCTTATGGGGCCCGTTACCCTCGCCAACGGCCACGTTATCCCCAACCGCATGGTCATTCAGCCGCTCGAAGGCTTTGACGGCACCAAGGACGGCAACCCCTCGGACCTGATATTCCGCAGGTACAAGAGGTATGCCGAAGGCGGCGCGGGCCTGATCTGGTATGAGTCCATCACGGTTGCCGACGATGGCCGCTGCAACCCCCTACAAATGATTATTAAAAAGGAAACCGTCCCCGAAATCCGGCGCCTTGTACAGGAAAGCGACGCCGCTGCCATTGCAAAGTACGGAAGAAAGCCCTATAACGTGCTGCAGCTGACCCATTCCGGCCGCCGCAGCACCAATGCGGAGTGGAAGTCCACGCCGTTGGCTGTGGTCGCCAATCCCTATATCGACCATCACAACTCCATAGACGGGCAGTCTGGCGAAATCACGTTCGCGACCGACGAGAAAATCGAAGAGATCGTGGAAGGCTTCATCCACGGCGCGGAGCTTGCGGTAGAGTGCGGGTTCGATTCCGTAGACGTAAAAATCTGCCACGAATACATCCTGCGCGAGCTGCTGGCCGCCTACAACCGCCCCGGCAAGTACGGCGGAAGCTTTGAAAACCGCACCCGCGCGACATTCGATATCATCCATGGCATCAAGGAACGCTGCGGCGACAAGATCGATATCTGCGTGCGCCTCAATGCATACGACTGCATTCCCTGGCCGCACGGCTGGGGCATGAAGCAGGAGGAAGGCGTTATGGAGCCCGATCCCACCGAAGTCATCAAGCTGTGCAATATGCTGGTTGCGGAGGGCGTGGACCTTATCAACCTGTCCACCATGATGCCCCGGTACCAGCCTACCGGCCGCGGATACTTGGCCGAACTCGAAGAGGACGCGATTATCGAACCCTACAAGGGTACGTACGCGCTGCTGGATATGACCCGCCGCATCAAGGAAGCCGTACCCGGCGGCACGTTTGTCTGCACGGGCCTCACCTGGTTTGAAAACTTTGGCGGCGCGGTTGCCGCGGGCGGCGTCAAGGAAGGCTGGTTCGATCTGGCAGGCTTCGGCCGTCAGGCGTTCGCCTATCCCGATTTTGCGGAAGATCTCATGAAGACCGGCAAAATGGTCCGCTCCAAGTGCTGCATTGCGTGCGACAAGTGCTACGACCTGATCCAGAAAGGGCATGTGCAGAGCGGCTGCGTCGTCCGCGATCAGGAAGTATACTTGCCCCTTTACCGGAAATATGTCATGAAGCAGCAGTAAGGCATGTAAACTTGGGCGCTTGTGCAAAAGGAGTATGAATATGGAGTATATCAAGTTCAACCATACCGATCTTAACGTATCGCCTGTCTGCCTGGGCACGGTAAACTATGGCACGGCAATGAATGAGCAGGACGCCAAGGCGCAAATCAGCGCGTACCTTGCCGCGGGCGGCAATTTTATAGATACCGCCCATATCTACGGCGATTGGGGCGACGGTCCCAAGTGCATCAGCGAGCGCGTCATCGGCAAATGGATCAAGGAAAACGGCCGCCGCAGCGAATTTATCCTTGCCACCAAGGGCGCGCACCCGGACTGGGGCCATATGGATATTCCGCGCGTCAACCGGAAGTGCATCGACAACGATATCAACGAAAGCCTTGAATACCTGAATACCGACTACATCGACCTGTATTTTCTGCACCGCGACGATCCGAACACCCCGGTGGCGGAAATTATGGAGTGCCTCGATGACGCGCGCAAAGCGGGCAAGATCCGCTATTACGGCTGCTCGAACTGGGCGCTGCCCCGCATCAAGGAAGCGCAGGCATATTGTAAGGCACATGGACTTCAGGGATTCAGCTGTAACCAGCTCATGTGGAGCCTGGCGGACGTGAATTTCTACAATCTGGCGGATAAAACATTCATCCTAATGGACGAAGAGACGCGCGCATATCACGCGGAAACCGGCATGAACGTCATGGCCTATATGTCCATCGCCAAAGGGTACTTTGCGCGCCGGGCCGCGGGCGAAAACCTGCCCGCAAGCGTTACGGACGTTTACGCGAGCCCTTCGAGCGACGCGATCTACAAGCTTGCAAAGTCCGTCGTCGAGCAGGGAAAATACACGTACATGGACCTTTCGTACATGTACATCATGGCGGAAAAGCTGTTCCCGTCCGTTCCCATCGCATCTTTCGATAACATGGATCATCTAAATCAGTGCCTTGATTGCCTGGAAAAGTCCATACCGGAAGATGTGATTGAAAAGTTTGCGCAGCTCAAGAAGTTCGTCTACTGGAAGTAGCATCAGCTCTCTCTGGCGCAGTAAGGAGTTATTATGAACGAACAGACTATTTTGCAGGGCTATGCGTATGCCAAAGAGGTTTATGCGGCCAATGGCATAGACACTGAAGCGGCAATCAAACGCGCGGACGCCGTGCCGATTTCCATGCACAGCTGGCAGGGCGACGATCTCATTGGGTTTGACGGCACCGGCGCGCTGACGGGCGGAATTGCCACCACCGGCAACTATCCGGGGCGTGCCCGTACGGCGGATGAGCTGCGCGCGGATATTGCCGAGGCTGTTTCCATGATCCCCGGCAAGCTCCGCATCGGGTTGCATTCCTGCCACGCGGAATCAAATGGCAAAAAGGTGGATCGCGACGCCTATACAATCGAACTGTTCCAGAACTGGGTGGATTGGGCGAAGGCGAAGGGCTTCCCGCTGGATTTTAACCCCACGTTTTTCTCGCACCCCAAAATGGACGGCGACTTTTCTTTGGCAAGCACCGACGCGGGCAAGAGAAAATTCTGGGTGGAGCATGCAAAGCGCTGCCGGGAAATCGGCGCCGAATTTGGGGCTCAGCTGGGCACACCCTGCATCACAAATTTCTGGATGCCGGACGGCTACAAAGATATTCCCGCGGATACTGCGGCGCCGCGCCTAAGGATGATCGAATCTTTGGATGAAGTCTTTTCCGCAAAGATCGACCCGAAATACGAAGTGGATTCCCTGGAAAGCAAGCTCTTCGGCTTCGGCATCGAAAGCTACACGGTCGTCAGCCACGAGTTCGCGCTCAACTATTGCATGAAGAACAACAAGTATGTATGCCTGGACGCGGGGCACTTCCACCCGACGGAATCCATCGCTTCCAAGCTGACGGCGATTGCGCCCTTCACGGAAGGGATCATGCTTCATGTCAGCCGCGGCGTGCGCTGGGACAGCGACCATGTGGTCGTCTGGGACGACGAGCTGCAGCACATCATGGACGAGATCATCCATAACGGGTATGAGAACAAGGTGCATATCGGCCTGGATTATTTTGACGCATCCATCAACCGTATTGCGGCCTGGACAATCGGCACCCGCAACCCAAGGAAGGCCATTCTTAACGCGTGCCTGACGCCGCTTCAGGACGGGCGCGCCGCCGAAAACGCGGGCGATTATACCTCGCGCCTGGCGCTTCTGGAAGAAAACAAGTCCCTACCCTTCTCGGCCGTATGGGATTATTACTGCATGGTCTCCGGCGTTCCCGTAGGCCGCGAATGGATCGACCGGGTAAAGGACTACGAGCGCAGGGTTCTGTCCGGGCGCTAAGAAGGGGTTTTCTCCCGGTTCTGCCGTAATGAAACAGCGGCGTTGGTTCAGATTATCTTTTAACCGTTAAGGAGTTACAAATGACCATCGGCAATACCACGTGGCTTATCCCAGATATGTACTGGCCGGAAATCACATCCGAAGGACATTATGTCAGCCACGAGTCCATATGCGTTTTGAACACGTCCGACGACGAATGCAAACTGGAACTCACTCTGTATTATGAAGACCGTGCGCCCCGCGGCGGATATTCTGTCCTCTGCTCGGCGCAGAGGACCCACCACATACGCATGGATCGTCTGACCGACGCGAACGGAGCGCACATTCCCCGCGGCACTCCCTATGCGGCCATGATCCATGCGTCCTCGCCTGTTGTGGTTCAATATACGCGCGTGGATACCACCCAAAGCGCAAACAGTCAGATGACCACGCTGGCGTTTCCGCTTTCCTGAATGAACAATAAATTTTCAGGCCCGGCCTGAAGAATTTGGGAATGAGGCAAATAAAAACGCGTTTCATTTTCAAGCAACCGATAAAATTAGGAGGGAACGAAAAGAATGAAGAAGTTGTTATGCATGTTCCTGGTCGTTATGATGGCGCTCTTTGCATTTGCGTGCGGCCAGCCGGAGAAGCCGGCGTCTCAGGCGGATGCGCCAAAAGCCGAAGCGCCCGGTCAGTCGGAACCGGCCAAGGAAGGATCCAAGGAAATCGTGATGGTAGGCTCTGAGGGCAGCGTAGACGCGGCCAATTTCGGCTATGAAGTGGTTCCTGCCAGGGAATACACCATTGCTGTCGTTGTCAAGAGCGCGGCCATCCCCGTTTGGGAGTCCCATATCATCGCCGCCAAGAAAGCCGGCGAAGCGCTCGGCGTGAAAATTCTTGATTACTCGCCCAGTAAAGCGGATAATGTGGAAGAGCAAAAGAGAATCTTAGAAGACCTGATCACCACCGGCGTTGACGCGGTCGTGCTTGCGCCCGCCAACACCGAAGCCGTCAAAGGCCCGGTTCAGGATTTGATCAATGCGGGCATTCCGGTCATTTACGACAACACCATGGGGCCGGCGGATGTAGATTACCTGACCTATGTGGGCGTTGATAACAGCAAGGTGGGCGAGATGATCGCCGACATGATGGCGGACCTCGTCGGCGGAAAAGGCCAGGTCCTCGTCATGGAAGGCGTTCCCGGCCAGGCGACCTCCGATCTTCGGACAAAGGCATGCGTTGATAGGTTTGCGCAACAGTACCCGGATATCGTTGTGGAAACGGGCGTTACGAAGTGGCTGATCGACGAAGGCCGCAAGCTCGCGGAAGACTATATCACCAAGTGGGGCGACGACCTTACCGCTATCGTCTCGGTTGGCGGCAACCAGGCGGAAGGCGCTGTGGAAGCCGTTAAGGCGGCAGGAAAAGAAGGCAAGATATTGGTGAGCGGCTTTGACGTACAGGAGCCCCAGTATGCCGCCGTCGAGAACGGTTCCGAAGTGTTCACGGTATCCCAGGGCGTCTATGAGCAGGCTTATTTGAGCGTTGTGGCGGCAGTCAAAGCGCTCAACGGCGAAAGTGTTCCGCGCCTCATTAACTGCCCCATCACCATCGTAACAAAGAGCAACCTCAAGCAGATGGACGAACGCCCCTCGGCTTTGCAGAACAGATAAAGCCCTTGTCCGGCGCAGCCGCCCATGCGGCTGCGCCCTTCCCCACAAGCTCCGGCCTATATTGAGGCGGATGAATCCGGGCTGCAAATGCGGCCGGAGCTTTTCTTTTGTCACTTCGGTTTGTCCTCAAAACGGTTGTTTGAAACCGACGCGCATAAAAAGTCGTTTGCGTTATTCACAGAAAAAGGAATGAACAGCTTATGGCAAATGAGTATTTACTGGAAATGCAGCACATTACCAAGGTTTTTCCCGGCGTGAAAGCCCTGGACGATATGAGCTTCAATCTGAAGCCCGGAGAAGTGCATGTGCTCATCGGCGAAAACGGAGCCGGTAAATCCACGCTGATGAAAATCCTTGCGGGCGCTTACTCTCCGGATGGCGGCGAGCTGTTCATTGAGGGGAAAAAAGTAACGCGCTTTAATCCGATTGCGGCGCAAAAAAGCGGCATCGGCATCATCTATCAGGAATTCAATCTGGTACCGTATCTGACGGTTGCCGAAAACATATTCATCGACCACATGCCGAAGGTATCCGGCGTGTTTATCGACAAGAAAAAGATGCATGAGAAGGCGAAAAAGCTTCTTGGCGACATGAAAATGAATGTTGACACGCATGCGCTGGCAAATTCCATCACCGTTGCGCAGCAGCAAATGGTTGAGGTTGCAAAGGCTCTGACGCATGAATTGAAGATATTGATCATGGACGAGCCGACGGCATCATTGTCCGACCTTGAAATTGAACAGCTGTTTGAAATTGTCCGCACACTGACCAAACAAGGAATAGGCATCATCTATATTTCCCACCGGCTGCAGGAGATCCCGATCATAGGCGACCGAATCACCATACTCAGGGATGGAAAGTATATCTGTACCCGCGACGTAAAGGAAATAACGACTGACGAAATGGTCAAACTGATGGTCGGCCGCGAAATTTCAGACCTCTATAAAAAAGAGCAGCGGGCACCCGGTGAAATGGCGCTCAAGGTTGAGCACTTGTATTCGTCAAAGGAAAAGCTTTGCGACATCAATCTGGAGCTGCGCCGGGGTGAAATCGTAGGGCTTGCCGGGTTGGTCGGCGCGGGCAGGACAGAGCTGGCGCGCACGCTGTTCCACGTGGACTCCTATGACAGCGGAACGATTCATTTATTGGGGAAAGAAGTTAAAAAGCATCTGACCCCGCATCAGGTGATTGAAAGCGGGCTGTCCCTGTTGCCGGAGGACAGAAAACGGCAGGGCCTGTCGCTTATCCTGCCCATTTCGCAGAATATCGTCATGGCAAGCATGGATAAGCTCCATGGGCGCGGGCTCATACGTTCCAAGGCGGAAAAAAAGATTGTTGATGAGTATATCAGGAGCATCAATATCGTTACCCCTTCGAGGGAACAGCTGGCGGGAAACCTGTCCGGCGGAAACCAGCAGAAGGTTGTCCTGGCAAAATGGCTGTGCACAAAGGCCGACGTCATTATATTCGATGAGCCGACCCGCGGCATCGACGTGGGCGCAAAGGGTGAGATCTACGCGCTGATGAACGAACTGGTCAAGGAAGGGAAGGCCATACTGATGATTTCTTCCGAACTTCCGGAAATCATCGGGATGAGCGACAGAATTTATGTCATGCGCAACAGAAGAATTGTCAAAGAGTTAAATTCAAGCGAAGCCACTCAGGAACTGATCATTTCCTATGCGATGGAGGGGGCTTTGGAAGAGGAGTGTCAGCATGGTTAAGGTGCGCGCGGCATTAAAACGCATTCCGATTGTCACATGGTTCATTCTGCTGCTGGTTATCGTGTTCAGCTTTGTTTCCGAGCAGTACATGACCATGCGCAATCTGCGGATTTTGCTCCAGCAGGGATCGGTTCTGCTTGTTGTGGCATCCGCCTCGACTTTTGTTATCATCAGCGGCGGGCTTGATCTGTCTCTCGGAGGAATATTGACAGCCAGCGGCGTGACCGTCGCGCTGGGCTTGAACGCCGGGCTTCCCATCCCTGTCGTCATACTCATCGGGGCCCTTGTCGGGTTTCTCTGCGGCGCGATCAACGGCGTTCTGATCTCCTATTGGGGGCTGCAGCCGTTTATCGCCACGCTGGGCACGCAGGGGGTTTTCTACGGGTTCGCGCTGGTGGCGACGAATAAAACAGGCATTCCCGTTTCCAATGAAGCCTTTATCGCTTTGGGCAGCCTTTTGAACAACGCGATTCCGATGGCGGCAATTTGTTGCTTCGTCATCTACATATTTGCCATCATCGTTCAGGATCACACCAGGCTTGGCCGTTATATGTTCGCCATCGGCGGAAATAACGAGGGCGCGCGCCTGTCCGGCATCAACACGAAGTTCTGGAAATGGCTGGTGTTTGCCTTTGCCGGTTTTTTAACTGGCTTAGCCTCGGTCATTCTGGTCGCCAGGCTTGAGGTTGCGGACCCGCTTGTGGGCACAAAATGGGAGTTCGAGGCCATCGCCGCCACCATTTTGGGCGGAACAAGCCTGAACATCGGAAAGGGCGACGTGAAGGGCACGATTATCGGCGTGGCGTTGCTGACCATAATACGCAGCGGCCTGAACGTCATCCGTATACCGTCCATTTGGCAGCCCGCGATCATCGGCGTCGTCATTATCCTGGCGATCGTCTTTCAGGTGAGCATCACGTCAAAGGGGATGAAAAAATGAGCGAAACGAAAAACAGAAAAGGCTTTCATCTGTCCGCTGCTTCGCTGCCGGCAATCAGCCGGCTGGTTGTGTTGCTCGCGATACTAATACTTGGGTATTGCGTGGACCCATCTTTCTTCAGCATACGGAACATCAGCAACAACATCACGAACGCCAGTATTCTGATCGTTCTTGGCATCGGGCAGACAATCGCCGTCATCACAAACGGGCCGGACCTGTCCTCCGGTTCCATCATGACCATATGCGCCGTTGTGGCCGCGATATTCATGAAGGATCTTGGGATGCATTTTGTTCCCGCCATCTTTTGCGCGCTGGTTCTTGGCGGCCTGTTGGGGGCTTTAAACGGATACATGATCGCATACGTCGGCATTCCGTCGTTTATCTCCACCTACGGCCTGCAATGGGCGGTGTTTGGCTTTGCCTATGTCATACTGCGCGGATATGTGCTTTATGATTTTGACGAGGCGTTCCGGTTTATTGGAAACGGCACGTTATTCGGTTTTTTGCAGATGCCCATCGTCATCATGCTGATACTCGTTGCTCTTGGCGTGTTCCTGCTTAAAAAGACGACTTTTGGGCGAAAATGTTATGCTGTGGGCTCCAATCCCACATGTTCGGTGATGTCCGGCGTCAACGCCAAGACGGTCGTTACGCGGGCTTTTATCTTAAGCGGCGTCCTGTCGGCATTTGCGGGGGTGCTCTTTGTCTCCAGAATGAACGCCGTTCAGGCCGATATCGGGAACGCTTACCTGTTGCCGGTCCTGGCGACAGTCTATATGGGCGGCACCAGCGCGGCGGGCGGTTCCGGCGGTATTTTGGGCACGGTAGTCGGCGCGCTTGTTATCACAATCGTTACAAACTGCATGAACCTGCTGTCGGTTCCCAGCGAATGGCGGGACGCGATTATCGGCGTGCTGATCATCGTGACGGTGCTAATGGATTCCGTTGTAAGAAACAGAATCGCGCATCGCAAACAGCCGGAAATTTAAATAGAACTCTTCTGAATTTAGGAAATTTTTTAGCCGCTGATAGAGTCCCGCGACTTTATCAGCGGTTTTACTGTAGAAAAGGATTAAGTTATGCCGAACAAAGATATCAAGATATACAACGCCTCCCTGAAACTATCCTATATTGCGACCGCCGTATGGTCCGGCACACTTGCCGTACTATTAAGCGATATCATCAACAGCTATTCCCTTACAGGAACAAGGGAAGGGCTCATGAGCAGCATGATCAGCATGGGTGCGCTTGCTGCCCTTTTTGCCTTTATCGCCGTTCAGGGCAGGCTGAAGAAGCCGCAAATCATTACCGTATGCGGCTTCCTTGCTTCCATCATGCTGATGATAAAGGGCATTCCGATGCCTTTCGCGTTGTTTCTGATCGCCTGCTTTCTGATGGGGTTCGGGCATGGCGCCGTTGATTCCTACCAAAGCTCTTTTGTTGCCGATCTGAACCCCGGCAATATGGCCAAACATATCGGCTCTCTGCACGGAATATTCGGCATAGGCGGCATTCTGACGCCGATCGTTTTGCAGAGGCTGCTGACGCGGTTTGACTGGCGCACGATCTATGTCATGGTCGGCATTGCTTGCATGGTTCTGATCGCGCAGTTTGCGGTGGTTGCGCATTACATGAAATCCAGGGTCAGCGTTGCAAGCCGCATAGAACCAAAGCTCACCGTGGCTGGCATCAGAAAATTTTTCGGTGAAAGACGCAACGTGTTTTTGCTGTTCTGCATATTCTTTGGCGCGGCCGCGCAAAGCGGAATTATCGTATGGACAATCCGATATGTTTCCGTATCGTTTGGCAACCCGGAAATTGCGGCGATCTGCTTATTCACGTTCTGGATCACCAGTACGGTAAGCCGTTTTTACGCTCCGCACCTTCCACTTCAGCCGAGTCAGGTGCTGGCTGGCGGCGCATTCATTTCGGCTCTGATTTGGGCAATCGCTTTAACAATTAATCTTCCGCTGGCGATTTTAATTGCCTGCGGGCTTACGGGCCTACTGAGCGGTTGCTGTATATCCATGGCGTTAGGTGAAGGGGCGGCCATAGACCCAAACAAGGCCGGCTTTTCCACCAACATCCTGATGATATTCAAGACCATCGGGCAGGTTCTTTCCCCAATCATCGTCGCGTTTACAATGTCCTTAAAAAACATGCAGACGGGAATGTTTGTAACCTCCGTATTTTTTATATTCAACGGCGTGTTCGCGGCATTAATGATCCGGAGAAAGGACGCTTCCGCCCGAACCCAATCTTAGTGCATGCACCCAAATGACATTTGAGGTATTCTATTAAAAGCGAGACAAGATCACGCAATCCTCTCTAAGGCAGGGAGCGGAAGAAAGCGCCACTGCGCGTCCTCCCGGGACACGGCTCGGACACCAGGCCTGCGGGCCGTCGCAACACGGCGCAACCATCTTTTAGAGACTATTTGCCGCTGAATGCTTCCGCCGCCGCCCGTTCAACCGGAAGGCACGCTTTATATTTTTCAAGAAACGCCGCAAACCCCGCCGCGCCCGCAGCTTCCGGCTCCACTGTCCGGCATCCGGCATCAGCAAATATAGGGGAGAGAAAGTCGGCAAGCCCTTTCCCTGTATTGCTCTTCATGTACATCGCAAGTATCGCCATGCCCCACGGCCCGCCTTCGCTGGCTGTGGATATGACGCTGACCGGCGTCATCAGCACCCCGGCCATGACCCGCTGGCCCACCTCGGGGACAATGAAAAAGCCTCCGTGCCCCGTGACCGAATTGAGCCTGACGTTTTCCCTGAACAGGATGTCCATACCTATCCTCAGTACGGCGCATGCCGAGAAAAGATGTGTCCGCATAAAATTCGGCAGGTTGAGCTTTGCTTCAGGCAGGCGCATAAACAGCGGGCTGCCATATTCAAATCCCGTAATATGTTCGCCGGAGATGTAATTGAAGCTCATCAGCCCGCCGCAATCCGCATCGCCCCGAAGTGCGCTCTTATAAAGGGTGCCGTAAAGATGATCCGTATCAAATTCCGCCCCCAGCGCTTTTGCGGCGTCGCCTAAGAGCCTTACCCACGCGTCTATGTCGCCCAAAAAGTTGTTGCAGTGCACCATCGCCACAGGATCGCCCGAAGGTGTAGCAACCATATCGACTTCCGGGTATACCTTTGATAACGGCTTTTCGAGCACGGCCATGGCGAATACGCTCGTACCTGCGCTGATATTGCCCGTAAGTTTCCTCACGCTGTTCGTCGCCACCATTCCGGTGCCCGCATCCCCTTCGGGAGGGCACATGGGTATCCCCGCCCTAAGCGTACCCGACGGATCAAGAAGCTTAGCGCCTTCTTCGGTAAGCGTCCCGGCACATTCACCGGCAGGCAAAATCTTAGGCAGAATATCGGCAAGCTTCCATGCAAACCCCTTGTCTGCAACCAAGACATCAAAAGCGGCCAGCATCCGGCTGTCATACTGCCGCTCGGCAAAGTTGATCGGGAACATACCTGACGCGTCTCCAATGCCAAGTATCTTCTGCCCTGTCAGCTGCCAGTGGATATAGCCCGCGAGCGTCGTCATATAGCTGATTTGACTGATATGCTCCTCGCCGTTCAATATGGTCTGGTACAGGTGCGCAATGCTCCAGCGCTGAGGGATATTGAACCCGAACAGCTCCGAGAGTTTTTCCGCAGCCTCACCCGTGCACGTATTGCGCCAGGTGCGAAAAGGCGTTAATAGTCGGTCATGCTGATCGAGCGCCAGATAGCCGTGCATCATTGCGGATATCCCGATCGCTCCGATGTTTTTCAGCATTGTTCCGTATCTTCCATAAACATCAACCGCGAGCCTTACATAACAGTTCCGGATACCTTTCCAGATATCATCCAACGCGTACGTCCATAACCCGTTTTCGAACCGGCTTTCCCATGTATGGCTGCCGGACGCAATCTGATTGTGGGCGCTGTCCACTAGCACCGCCTTTATGCGGGTGGATCCAAGCTCAATGCCGAGCGCTATATTGCCCGCTTCGATGTCCGATTGTATCGTGTCCTGCACAATTTGTCCCATATGCAATTCCTTTCGCCCAAAAATTCAGATCATAACGCGTATGCAGGATCGCTTTAGCGCTATGTTGATAAATCCTTTGCGTCCCTTTTGATCTTCATCCATTCCGGCAGCAGCTTCAAGCCACCCTTCTCACGAAGCGCAAGAATGATACTCTGAAGCAAAATAAAGAAGCAAAGCATAAGCCCGGTGGTAATGCTCTGCCAATATGGCTCCCTAAGCCCCGAAGCAATCACAATATTGTTGATCGTCTTTAAAGAAAGCATCCCAAAAAGCGTACCGATTACATTCCCAACGCCGCCGGTTAACAATGCCCCGCCGATAATGGCGGATGCAATCGCCTGCATTTCTGCGGCGGTAGCGTTGGAAGCGTTTCCTGCCCCCGTATGCAGCAGATAGACATAACCGCCGATTCCGGATAACAGCCCGCACAACAAATAGGAATAGAATTTTGTCTGTTTTACATGAATGCCGAGCATTAACGCGCTCTGGCTGTTGCCGCCCACCGCATAGAGGTTGCGCCCGAATCGCGTCCATTTCAGAATTACAAATACAGAGAATACGATAGCTATTGCTATTATTACGCCGAGCTCAATTTTGGCGGGAATAAAATTGCCGGTTTTTCCATAAGAACCGATACCCGGAATAACGATACGAAATTGCTTAAGGGCGACAAAGGCCTCGTGCTCCGCTGTGCGCGGAACGGCGCTGACTATGGTCGTCATGCCTTTTGCAAAGAACATCCCCGCTAAAGTGATAATAAAGGGCTGTATCTCCAAATATGAGATCAGCATTCCCTGAATCAGTCCGAACGCTATCCCTATCCCCAAGGCAAGGCCCACCGAGCCGATTACGCTTCCGCCATGGTCATCCAGATAAACAACGCAAGCCATGGTCACCAGCGCAGTGATGCCGCCCACCGAAATATCTATGCCGCCCGCTATCATGACGATAGTCAGTCCGCAGGAAATCACAATCAAAAACGCATTGTTATTGAAAACATCAAGAAACTGCTGAGGATTTAAAAAACCGCCACCCCAGACAATCATGGCGAGCACATACATGCCAATGAAGATATAAACCGTTATGGTCAGGAGCAAATTGGTGTTGGAAATTGGCTCCCCCTTTTTCCCCGGTATCCCGGCAAATACACCTCTGTTGCTGGTCATACTGCTAACTCTCCGTTTTCGTTGTCTTGCTTCGCTTTCGCCGATTTTTCAAACAGCCGATCGCGCAGCCAAAGGACATATCCTTTTACAATTGGCGAACCAATGACAACAATGGCGATAATAACCATTGCCTTATAGGCTTTGATCGCCGTCGAAGGAACCTTCATGGCATAAAGCGTAATCGTCAGCGCCTGGATGACGAATGCCCCTATCACCGAACCGGTCAAGCTGAATTTTCCGCCGGATAAAGCATTGCCCCCGATTGCGACTGCCAAAATAGCGTCCATTTCGATATCCAAAAGAATGGTCTCATGGTTGATAAGTCCTATTCTGCTCACAGCGATAGAGCCCGAAATAGCGGTGCAAACGCCAAGCATCATAAATGACAATAGCTTTATCCCAACAGCGTTGATTCCATTTAAGCGGGCCGATCTTTCGTTGATTCCCACCGCCTGCGTGTATAACCCGAGATTGGTGAACCGTAAGACAAGCGAAACCAACGCCCCGAATATCATTACGATGATAATGGGGGTAGGTATGGGG
>JAEYHP010000048.1 GCA_023409435.1 Bacillota bacterium
ATACGACGTAACCCATCGGATAAACGAACGGGGTGCCGTCCTTCTGCATCTCCACCGGCGGCCACTCGATATAGCCGGCCTGATAAGCGCGGCGCTCGATCATGTTGAACATCCAGATGGTCGGGCAAAGATCGTTGAGCTTCTGCTGGATTACCTCATACTTCTGGAACCGTGCCTCGGTATCCACCGTGGAAAGCGCGTCGCTGATAAGCGCGTCGATCTCGTCGTTCATGAGCCATTCCATCTGTTCCCACGAACCGGTGCCGGCCGAATGGTACCGGGCCTGCAGTACCGCACCCGCCTCAAAGTAACTGGCGGCAGTCAGAACGATGGAGAGATGCGGGGTGGTCTCAATGGCCTGCGCATCCGCGATCATGGAACCGAAGGGCTTCTTGATGATTTCCACTTCTATGCCGATCTGGGACAGGTTTGCCGCAAGCATGAGGGCGATCTTCTCTTCCTCGGGAACCTCGGCGCACCAGACAAGCTGGATCTTCATCATTTCGGGATCACCCGCGTACTTGGACTGGGCGAGCTCTGCCTTGGCCTTTTCAATGTCAAAGGTATAGGGCGTCAGATTCTTGGTGCTGCCGGGGAGGTTGGTGGCCACGGGGCCGTAGGCCTGCACCGAACCGGGATAAATGTCGTTCATAACGGTGTCGTAGTCGAACGCATACGCAATCGCTTTCCTGAAATGGACATCATCGGTCGGGGCTTTTTGCGTATTCATGCTGCCGTTGAAAGTCTGGCCCGCCTCATAGGACAGGATGTCGATGCCTTCCATAGCGTCCAGGGCGGTAAGGTTTTCCATGGGCTGGATCTGATCGGCGACTTCAAGCTCTTTGTTGGCCATCGCCGTTCTGACCGAAACGGGCTCCACCGCGCCGGAGATCCGGAAGTATTGGGGCGCGTTTTCTTCCCAGCCCTTGAAGTAGTCGTCGAATTTTTCCGCAAAGACATACTCCTCGAGCTTGACCTCCTTGGTCTTGTACGGGCCGGAACCGGCGTCATTGGTCAAGAGCCAGTTCTTCCCATAATCGCCGAACTCGCCATAGGGGGTTGCCGAATTCATATCATAATGCTCGGCAAGAAGCTTTGAGTCCACGATCATGAAGCGGATCATGGAACTTACAAAAGGGCCGAACTGCCTGGAGATGGTAAATTTGACAGTCGTCGGATCTACCGCTTCCACCTTTTCCACAAGCCCTTTGTAGAGATAGGCAAAACCTTCGCCGATGGCCAGCATGCGGTTCATGCTGTAAACCACATCATCCGCCGTAAGCGGATTGCCGCTGTGGAACTTCACGTCGCCGCGGAGCTTAAAGGTATATTCAAGCCCGTCCGCGGAAGCGGACCATTCCGTGGCGATATGAGGAACCGGCTGGCCGTCGGTACCGGGGAACAGCAGGGGATCGTACAGGTTCACCATGGTGATGGTATCGGAGTAGTCGTTGCCTACCGCGGGATCCGAGTATGTCGGCCAGTCCTGCGTGGTGCGGACGATACTCTCGTATTGGTCCGGGGGGCTGTCCTGCGGGGCGCTGTCCCCGCCGCTGGCATTACTACTGGGATTGCCGGAAGGTACGGCGCATCCGGCAAGCGCGGCAACCATGAAAATTGCCAGCACCAGTGCAATAAACCGCTTGCTTTTTTCCATAACTCTTTCTCCTTAAACTTTATTTTATTGTTGTAATACAACCAAATGAAAACTGTTTATAGCCGTCAGGCCAGGTCCCCCGCGGCCTTGATTTTTACGCGGCAGGTGTTTCCGGGATGGTACTGCAGGGGCACATCCTCCACGTCGATAATCTCTACCGTTTCCGCAATCGCGCCGGAGGCGACAGCCATTTCGACGGCTTCTTTCCTTGCGATCTCCAAAGCCTGGTCGCGGGGAGTAATATCGTAGGATATCAATTTTTCATAAGTTCCGCTTACCTTGGAAATGGCGGAGCCGATGGCGTTCGCCGTGGCGAAATGCCCGGGATGGTGTACGGTTTTTACGCCCGCGAGTTTGTCCGGAAGCAGGATAGACCCGCCGCCCACCAGTACTACGTCCACGTCGTCGCTGGATATCTTCATCACGTCGATGCTGTCCTCGACCATTTTAATGATGACGTTTAGGGCCTTTTGCGCAAAGGTCTCGTCGATATGCGCTACTTTCGAGGCGTCGCCGACATCGGCCATACCCAACCGCACCACAATGTCGGTGGCTGTCAGGGTATCGCCGCCGAATACCAGGGCTTTCTTTGGGAGCTCGTAGCCTACGCTGTCCGGGCCGACAGTTACGATGCCGTTCTTTTCCCGGATGATGCTGCCGCCGCCAAGGCCGATTGAAATGACGTCCGGCATGCGGAAGTTGGTGCGCACGCCGCCGATTGTGACGGCGATGCTGCTTTCCCGGGGGAATCCATTCTGCAGAACGCCGACGTCCGTTGTGGTGCCGCCCACGTCTATGACCACGGCATTGGAAATCTGGGAAAGGTAGCTGGCGCCGCGAATGCTGTTTGTTGGGCCGCAGGCGATGGTGAGCACGGGGTACTTTTTTGCGTACTCCACGCTCATAAGGGTTCCGTCGTTTTGCGACAGGTAGATATCGGCATTTGCAATGCCCATTTCTTTCAGGCTTCTGTCAAACCCTTCCGTGAAGCTTTCCGCGACCTTATACAGCGCGGCATTCAGAATCGTGGCATTCTCGCGCTCAATAAGCCCCATGCTGCCAATCCTGCCGGAAAGCGAAACATGGACGTCGTCGCCCATGACCTCTTTGCACAGGCGCGCGGCCTCGTGCTCGTGATCGTCCCGCACAGGGGAGAACACGCAGCTAATGGCAACGGATTTTACCTTGCCTTTGATCTTTTCAAAAAACGCACGGGCGGCTTTCGGGTCAAAGGGCGCGATCTCCTTGCCGTTAAACTCATAGCCGCCGCCGACCATGGCGACGGCCTCAACAATCGCCTGCAGATCAGGCGCCCAGTCCACCATCGGCTTAATGCCCATTGTGGCGGGAGCACCCAGCCGGAGCACGCCGACGCGGGCCAGCTTTTTCCGTTCCACAATGGCGTTTGTGCATTGGGTTGTACCCAGCATGGCCTGCTTAATATCTTTTGGGTCAATACCGGAAACTTCCAGAATTGTCTTGATGGCGTCCAATATCCCGTCGTATACGTCGGGCGTGGTCGGACGCTTGATCTCTGCCGCCACTTCCAGTTTTTCGTCTATTAAAACGGCATCCGTATTGGTGCCGCCAACATCAATCCCCAGTCTGTATGTCATTATTTTTTACCTCCCGCGCGGATTTCCACCGGAATATATTCCGTATCCGGTATTCCGAAATACCCTGGGCCGACCAGTTCCAACCCTTCCGGCGAACGCCATGCCGGATAGCACTGCAAGCCCACAATGAGAGCCCGCTTGCCGTATTTCAAAGCATCCGTGGGAATGGGCGTATATGTCTCGGTATCGACCAGGCAGATAAGATCGGGGGTGGTGGCAAGAATTTTCCCGTCCACGCCGATCACCAGATTCTCATTCTGGAATTCGACATAGGCGCTGCTCCCCTTATACTCCAGAATTCCTTCCAAAACCACTTTGCCAAAATTGAACGCGCCGCGCACCTCGCGGAGCACATCCGTGATTTTGCCGCGGAACAACCGGATACCTTCCGCCGCGTCAAGAAAATTCTGCTCCGGAAGGCCGGCGCCCTGTTTGACCGTGCGAATGGCGCGGCCCAGCTGCTCGCTGCGGGTGATGATGTCCCTCACGCCGTATTTCTTTAGGGTCTTGGCGTCCATGCAGTACAGCGCGATGGTCACGGAGCCGCCGCAGACCATGGTCAGGGCGCGGGCCATATCTTCCGTCCATTTATTGGTGATGGTTTTGATGACGGAGCTGTTGCCTTTTTCGTCCGAGAGCGCCATGGGGGACGCACTGACGCCCGCCATAGTGAATGTGACCATCTGAAGCTCGGGGAACGCGCGGCCCATGCCGTCGCAGTCGACGATAGGCAGGCCCAGCCGCGCCGCCGCGCCAAACGGCAGCATGCTGTTTACGCCACCCGCCTCGATGGGCATCACCGCGTAAATTTCCCTTTCGTAAATTTGCCGGATCATTTCGTGCAGAAGTTCGTACTCGCTGCCGTTGATCGCTTTTTCGCTCAGCACCGTGGGCGCGCCCATCATGGCGATGGGCATAATGAACGCGTTGTCCGGCAGTTCGTCAACGGAGAGCATGGTCACTTCGCCGCATTCCTGTATGGCGTCGATTGCCATGAGCTTCCCTACATAGGGGTCGCCACCTCCGCCCGCTCCTAGGAGCGCGGCGCCAAGGGCAATGTCCTCAATTTCCTTAATCCCGATTTTTCTCAAACTTCTTCTGTCCTTTCATAAATATACTAGCTTATACACACCCTGCGGCAAAACGCAAGGAGCACGTCGTTCTGCACATTTAGAACAAATATGAATATTTGGATTTGTAATAATTCCTTTTCCGCCCGGATATCCCTTTGTGCGAATAACAAAACAAACCGGCTTGTTTTTGTGCGCGCCAACAAATGCGCATAAAATCTATAAAAAGCAGCCATATGCAAAATGCGCGGGAAAGAAAAAATCCCGCGCGTTGTGCGCGGGATTTTAAAACTTGCAGGAATGATATCAGAATCCTGCTATATGGTCTCTCCGGAAAGACGATGCAGCGCCAATGCGATAGTGAGTTCATACTGCATAGAAAAACTGAATATATCCCCGCCCAGGATCTCACGGATCTTATGCAGGCGGTACTGAACGGTATTAGGATGCAGGAACAAATATTTGGCGGTTTCGGCGGTGCTTTTTTGTGCATCCAGCAGCAGTGTGGAGAGCGTTTCCATAAGCTCGCCATTGGTTTCAGCATCCAGGGCGCGAAGCGGCGCAATAAGCGTGCGGTAAGCGGCAAGCCCCTCCGCACCAAAAGAAAGCATATGCAGGCAGGTCTGGGCGAACCCAAGATCGTGCCGGGTAAATCGCTGCTTGCGCGTGAATATCTGCTTTGCAGCGTGCAATGTGCGGTAGCACAGCGTACAGGCATCCCGCATCGCGTCAGGGCCAGAGAGCGAATCCAATACCGCCATGAGTATGCCGGGGCACGCCTCGTTGAGCCGTTCATGCAGCGCATCGAGCTCTTCGTTTTTTTTATCGTTGGTCAGCAGCACCACGATGGCGGTATTGTATACGGCGGCGTACGCCTCGATTCCCAGCGCACTGTAATGGCTGCGCACAAGGCCCAGAACGACTTTCCCAAGCTCTTTGTCACCAGCGGTCTTTTCCGGCTCAGCCTCCCAGAAAAAGCGAAGCGAACGCATCTTCTCGCCCGGAAAATTGGCGTATTGGTGCATACGCCTGATGGCGAAACGGTCGTTGTCCATAAGCGCCTGCACATACTCGGCCTCGGCTTCCCTGTCCGGGTCGCCGTACCAGGCGTTCGCGCGCAGCTTACGCCGGATAATAAGCTCCATGACATCGCGGATGACATCAGAATAAGGAATGTCCGCGCGGTTTTCCGGCATACAGATGAGGGGAAACTCAAGTTCGTCTGCAAGCGCGATCAGCTTTTCGGACACGACTTTGACGAACACGCCCACATAGAAAAGGATCAGCGCCGATTCGCCGCCTTTGTTGAGTATGCGCATGATGTCGCATTGCAGCTCCGCATTATCGGGCGTAGCAAGAAAGCCTGTGATAACCATCTCCTCGCCAAGCACGATAGAATCGCTCAGATACCCTACCGCGTTGGCAGTTTCGAGCACGGAGATGGAATACACAGGCCGGTTGAGCCCTTTGCTCCCGCCGAGAACCTTTGCCTGCTGGAGAGAGGGCAACTGCAAACAGTTGGCCACTGTGATCTCCACGGGACACCCCTCCTTTGCATGCACACCTCCGCCATGGCTGCCATTAATTTTAAAGTACATATTACGTCATAATTCGAGCTTCGTCAACTGTATGCCAGCGCCAGGCTGATACCTGCGTTGACAGCAGGCCGCAATTGCTTCAAAACCATCTCCATTCGTTAAAACTCGGTCCTATCATTGTCATAGTTGCCCTCAGCGCAGTCTAATCCGGCTTGTACATGGCGTTCTTACCAACGCGGGCAGGCCCTGATGAGCAATTACAACAAGGCCTTGAATTCCGGGAAAAAACGCTGGCCCTTATTTTGTAGCAGTTTTTTAGGCTTGCGCTTCGCGCCGCGCAAGTCGGCCTGGGGACGAAATTCCGGCCGCTAAAATCGTTCCACTGGAGCGATTTCTTTAAGCGGTTTCAAATCCCTCTCAATATAAACCAAAAACAAAATCCACCCTCTGGGTGGATTTTGTTTTTGGCGGAGAAGGAGGGCAATTCATTAGTGACCACAATAAAGAGGCTTATCAACCACAAAAATTCGGCTTACCGGCTTATCGTTTGCTAAAATTTATAATTTTGAGAACCAACTTATCTCGACCACAACCTCAAGTGGAGATACTATCGTCAATGCTTACAATGGCGATGAGCTGCGTGTATCCAAGATATAAACGAAGGTTCTTTTTATGGCGACCCGCCATATCGAAAAATATGGCCGCGAGGAGGGAATGCCATTAAAGACCATAAACCTCAGCTTAACAACCACAAAAAATCGGCTTAGCTTATCATTTGCGCAACGAAAGTCAATTCTCTATAATTTGATGACATTATACCATAGAACAAGGTAGTAGAAACTACCTTGTTTTTGCGCATTTTTCTCGCGAAAAAGTCTAATTTGAACGCTGAAATTTGTGCAACGTTGGGCATTTAGATACAACCATTATTAAATTTGGTAAAATTCTACTTTACATATATACATATATTATGTAAAGTATATATATAGAGGAATACATTCAACGTTATATTTTCCATTGACTCTGCAATTTGTTAATTATTATTGAACGATTCAAAAAATCAAAACAAGTTGTGTTACGGGCAATGTCTGATATTATACAATAGGGTAAAAGGAAGGTATTGCAACTATGCCCAGATCAATCCAAAATAAAACGATTGTTTTTTTTCTTGTCTTGTTGTCACTTTTTATTAGCGTATCAGGGACATTTGCAGCAGAATCCAGCACGACTGATAAGGGACCAACGGTATACGTAATTTTGGAAACCAATGTACGCTCAGGGGCTGGTACTAATTTTGAAATTATTGGCAAGCTGAACGTGGGTGATGCTATATCAAAGATTGGTGAAACAGGTAAATGGGCAATCGTAGATTATAACGGCAAAGCTGCGTATGTTTTGCGAAAAGCTTTGACAAATTGCGACACAGAGCCGGCCATATCCGTTGAAGCAAAACAGTCTGTCAATGTGCGAAGTGGCCCAGGTACATCCTATACGATCATTGGGGTACTTAATCGCGGGGAAAAGGTCTTTCAAATGGGCACTTTTGAAAAGTGGACAGAGATCCGATATAATGGCAATTTTGCTTATATATATAGCAATTATGTTAATAAAACCATAGATAAAGAAGCTTCTGATGTGATTGATTACCTCTACACTTCGATAGATGGTTTAGAAATTAATATAGGTAAAGCTATTGTGATTCTTGATATTGGGGAACGGTTAAAGTATTTGGGCGAAGCCGAATCTTGGTATAAGGTGGAGTGGGAAAATAGCGCCTTATATATACAAAAGGAGTTATTGACAACTGTAGATATTCGCAATAGCACAATTAAGACCTCTGATAAACAATTTGCTACACTTGACCGAACTAGCAGAATTTATTCAGACTCACAAGCAACGAATTCGATTTACTTTATGCAATCCTATAAAGTACCCCAACGAGTTATGATAATTGAGGATTTGGGTAAAGTGAAAAAGATTGCCGTATTCGGCTATGAGGTTTACGTCTTTAATTATGACCTTTCCAATTATTCCTCTAATTATGAAAAATCAAGGGACGATTTAGCCCTATATAATTATGAACTTGCTAAATTCGGTAAGGAATATAGAACAAAGCTTAAATCTAACGAATATTATGGTGGTTTCGGATATGACAATGCCGAAAACAAGTGTGTTCTATATTTCAAAAAGGGATCAAATCCAAAGATTAACTTAGAATCCGGATTCAAGATTGGAGAATGTAAATTCTCGATTATAGAACTAGAGCGCGGAATAAATGAGGTTCATCGTATAGCTAAAAGTCTCAATTGGACAGAGAAATCAGACTATCGTGTTCTTCTAAATACACAAGATAATAGAATTGATATCATAGTTAGCGATAAAAATACGATTGAATATCAAAAATTCGAAAGTTTGCTTCGTACCTATTTACGAGTTGGCATATACGATTTAAGTCTG
This sequence comes from Bacillota bacterium, assembly GCA_023409435.1. GTDB lineage: Bacteria > Bacillota > Clostridia > Christensenellales > CAG-138 > JAEYLA01. The sequence continues at coordinate 8,339 of JAEYHP010000048.1, forward strand.
ACGGTGGTATAGACTGTTGGAAAAAATAAACGGAGGATAAATGTATGTGGCAGAAAAGAATGTCGGTTGTTGTGGCGGCGATTGCTATACTCTTAGCATTTAGCGCGAGTGCAATGGCATTTGGATTCGATCTGAACCCCCGTGCAAAAATGGTTGGTAACGAATGTGTATTGGTTGATAATTCAGGACTTCCAACGAATGTGGAACTAATAC
>JAEYHP010000041.1 GCA_023409435.1 Bacillota bacterium
GCCCAGTTCGTCTAGTGGCCTAGGACGCTGCCCTCTCACGGCAGTGACAGGGGTTCGACTCCCCTACTGGGTGCCAAATACAAAAGTCCATCCCAAACGGGATGGGCTTTTTGTATTTCCGAATTGCAAAGTAGGGGAGTCGAAGGGCGCGGCCGAGCCAGCGAGGTGAAAAACAGTCCTGTGAACTGTTTTTCAGCGCCCGGGCTGGCGGCGGTGCTGCCCCAGCGACGCCGGGACTCCCCTACTGGGTGCCAGATATATTAGGCTATGAAACCGTGGGGGGCTTATTGTGCTTGTGGAGGGATGCTTATTTCTACAGTTACAGCAACCCGAAATTTTGCATCTGTTGTTCCATCTCTTTTGTCAGAGCGGCCATAAATGGATAATCCATCTCGACATTGGCATCATAAAAATGCGCTATATGGTCAAACAGCTCATAAAAACTTAATTTCAGCGGAAAATTTTCACTTAAAGGAAATTTGGATGCATAAATATCCAGCAATTTATAATCCTTACCGTTCGCATGATTAAGTTGATACAAATCCATTTCGGAATCCGCAAAGCAGCTGTTGAGTGGGTCGATTACAGCGCTCACATGCGTCAGGTTTTCATCAAGCAGTATATTCCATGTGTTGTAGTCGCCATGGATCAGGCGCGCTTCCTTAACAGGCAAATAAAATATCCTGTCATAAAGTTCGTGAGCTTTTCGGATCACAGAAAAAACAGCATCGTCGATTTTTCCACTGACATAGAACAATTCAGCCTTTGATAATGCATCGTCCGCTTTGGTTTTGTACCATTTTTCCCAATCGGGTTCAAAAGAGTTTGAACCAATTTCGCCAAACCCTCCAGGGTTAATGACTCTGTGGTAAGAAAGCAAATTCTCCACTATCTGTTCAGCAATTTCGACCCGGCTTTTTTCTTTTATTTTAAAAAGATTATGATTGCCGGCATTAAACCCCGGAATATATTCCATAACGATAGCGTCGTTCGGAATATCGGGAGTTGCCTTATGTACAAAAAACACGTTCGGCATTTTTACGGTTGCATAAGTTGCCAATACCCCGAGCTGACAGGCCTCTTTTTCCGCAAGGTTCGGAAATAGATGTATCTTAATAATTACTTTTGTCGGCTCGGCGGTCATTTCCGCTAAAAAAACACGGCCGTACCAACCGCCGCCCAGTGACGTGATTGTTTGCGGATTTGTCCCGAAATATCTGTTTACAATTGCTTCTGCTATTTGTTGCATGAACTCCTCCGATATGTTTGCAAAATATATAAACTGCCTTATTCATGCCGCCACGCAAGACAATGAAGCCTCTGTTTCGCTTTACGGAATTGAAAGATCCCTGCTCAATCTTTTCCATCCCGTTTCCCCATTCTCTTTTTTTGTAAGTGTATCACGTTTTTTTCTTATATTCCAGAATAGTCCATATGACGTGCTAAGATATGATTCAGGTAATCCTCCTCAGCCCTCACCACAAAGCGGCGGAGCTTTTCCAGACGCGCTTCAGGCAAAGCTGACCCAGCAACCCGACAAACGCAACGGAGAGAAAGAATATCGCGGTATGTTCGAAAGACGGCAGAGCGCCGCCCAGCAGTATGCCGCGCAGGCAATCCGCAAGATAATAGAGCGGGTTCAAGCGCATCAGAAACAGCAAAAGGCCGGAAAGGGTCTGGGCCACAGGCCATACGACGGGGGCCGTCCAGAAAAAATACGGCATCGTAATCGCCAAGCCTTCCTCCGCCTTTCCCGGAAACAGCGGCAGGAATGCCGCCGCGAACATGCCCTGCGCCGCAGCGTTGAATACATTGCAGATGATAAAATAGGCAATCAGCCATATCCGCATCAGCGGCGCGCGCAGAAGCAGCAGCGCCAGAAGGATGCAGACGCCAGTCCACAGCAGCAATGTGGGTAGCGCCGCAAGCGCCTGGCCGGTAGGAAACCAGGAAGGCGCATAGCCGCCCGCGCCAAACAGGCTTCTTATGCGGGCGGGTTGGTCGAATAACGCAAACAGTACTTCCTTAAAATAATACCAGGGCGCGAGACCGGAAAAAAGGAATACGGCGTAGGGCATCGTATCAACCACAATAAAGCCCTGCAGCGCAAACAGCAGCACAGCGGCGGTCACCGCCTGCTCCAAAAAAGAAAACAGGCGCTTGCGCCCTCCCGTCAACCGGAACAGCGCGCAGGCAAGCAGCAGGATTCTGTTGTGCAATATCCGTTCGACTCTTTTTTTCATAAAACACCTTCCCGCTTATGCTGTGCCGCAAACGGGAAGGTATGAGTGTGAATCACTGGTCGAAAGCCCGAATACCGGTATATACGAATATTACTCGCGGAACCGGATTTTTCCGTCCTCCGCACCCTCAATAATAGCAAGGGATTCAAGATGCACGCCTTTTTCGCGTAAGCCCGCGCCGCCGGGCTGGAAACCTTTTTCCACCGCGATGCCCACGCCCACAAGGTTTGCGCCGGACTGGTTGACGATTTCAATCACCCCGCGCATGGCTTCGCCGTTGGCTAAGAAATCGTCGATTACGAGCACGTTGTCCTCTTCTGTAAGCCACTGCCTGGCCAGCAGCAACGTGACTTTCTTTTTGTAGGTATAGGAGAAAATATCGCTCTGATACAACCCGCCTTCGATATTATCGCTTTTCGCCTTTTTGACAAACACCATGGGCACGTCAAATTCCAGGGCGGTGATTGCCGCAAGCGCGATACCGGAAGCCTCCACCGTAAGGATTTTATTGATGCTTTTATCCGGGAACAGGCGGCGGAACTCCTTGGCGAGCGCCTGCATCAGCCTGATATCCACCTGATGGTTCAAAAAGCCGTCGATTTTGATGATGTTGCCGGGAAGAACGCGCCCCTCTGCGCAAATCCTGTCCTTCAAAAGCTGCATGCACGAGCCCTCTTTATCCGTATGTTTTTCCTTATTATCCGTTAATTTATGCGTTAATTCAAGTATGATTTTTCCGTTTTAGAGGAATATATTCGATTTTGTTCATGCATTTGCAGGTTTTTCGGAAAATTTGCGTTCAGGAAACGAAGCGTACTTGATGCATTGGGGAAATTCGGATATAATTATATTGTATAGTAAGCGTCGGCCGACTGTCAGGAGGTTATAAGGATGAAAGAGCGCAAGGTATCTGAGGCCGTAATCAGGCGGTTGCCCAGATATTACCGCCAACTTGAATTGCTAAACGCCGAAAATGTGGAGCGTATTTCTTCAAGCGAACTGGCGCAGCAAATGGGGCTTAATCCCTCCCAGGTTCGTCAGGATCTCAATTGTTTCGGCGGCTTCGGCCAGCAGGGATACGGCTACCCCGTACAGAACCTGCACAAAGAAATCGCCAGCATATTGGGGCTGACGCGCAGCTACCGCCTTGTAATCGTGGGCGCGGGCAACATCGGGCAGGCTTTGGCCAAGTACGAAGGGTTTGCGCAAAAAGGGTTTGAGGTGATCGCGCTTTTTGACGTTGAAGAATCGCTGATCGGGCACTCGGTCAACGAAAAACCCATTTTGCCCGTGGAGCAATTAAGCGACTTTATTAAAGAAAACAACGTGGACATCGGCATCATCACCGCCCGGCGCAGGTCTGCGCAGGAAATTGCGGATACCATGGTGAGCGCGGGTATTCGCGCCATATGGAACTTTGTTCCCATGGACGTGACGGCATCTGTTCCCATTGAAAATATCCAATTGAGCGACAGCATGTTTGTGCTTTCCTACCGTCTGAACGCGCTGGAGGATTAATCCCTAGTCCCTTCGCCGGAATTGTAAACTAAAATACCAAAGGCAGACAGCCTCACGCTGTCTGCCCTTTCTTTACACTTCCTGTTCCTATGACAACTTACCCATATACCCTTGCCACCTTGCATACGGCAATGGCGCTTGCAGTTCCTTCTCCCGTAGTCAAATCCTTGGGCGAATGGATGTTGAGCATAAACCCGCCGTCCTCATATTTGCCGTCCATCCCCTTTGCGTATTCATTCCGCATGGCGATGTGGTTGACCCGGCCGATCACGAGGGCGGCTCTGCCGCTTCCGGACAGGTCCATTTCGCGCTCAAGGCTGCATTCCAGCGAAAGGAAAGCCTCCCGCATGCGCGGACACGCTACCGTCCTTGCCTGCTCTTTGTGAAAGCCTCCGGCTTCGAACTCGTCCGTTTCGTCATCGTTGGGCTCTATGGTGGCCATACAGGCGTCGAAATACTCCTTGCTAATAAAATTGACCACAAATTCTCCGGTACGCAGAATATTCCGGTACGTATGCGTATGCCGATAGAGCGGGATGATGGCAAAAAACCCGTCGCCGTCCCCTGTAAAGCTGCCGGAAAAGTTAAAGTTTACGTTTGCTTTCCCGTTTTCTTTTACCGTCGTCACGGCATGCAGGACGCTCGGTATGCCGCAGGCAAACTCAAAATGCGAAAAAATCTCGTACTGCCCCGGCCAATGGGCTGCAAAATTTTCCGCCCTCTGCGCTCCGATTTCGATTTTCATATCCAGCCCTCCTACCCCTTCATAAATTTCAAAATCTTTTTGGGCTCCGCCGCGGGATTCAGGCGGTAAATCTGTTCGGTTATCTTTTCGGCGGCTTCCTTTTCAGTGATTTTATCCGCCCTTTCAAACACATCCAAACCGAAATACCGTTCCACCGTGCAGAATACCGTGGAGGACCAGCCGTACTCCTCTCCCTTTTGGGAAAGCTTTTGCCGCCTCCCGCACATGGTCAGATACAGCTTCATTTGCAGCTCAACCAACGCCTGATCGAATTTGGAGGCGTCCTCTTTTGAAAACCCGGCGATTTGCTTGATGGCGTGGACCGGCAACGTTTCGTGTTCGAGTATGACGTCATAAATCCGCTTGGCAAAACGACTGAGCGCTCCGCTTTCGTATTCTTCCGCAACCTCTTTGCCGCCGCGCCTTACCGCCAGGAAATATGGGTACCATTCTTTTGTGATGTACCCGCTCTTTTTGAAAAACAGCTTGGCATAGGCGATATCGTCGCGCTCGTTCAAAACGCGCATACGCCACTCCCAGGGATCGGTTTCCGAATCTCCGGTATGCCAGCGGACGGGGGTTTCATAGGGCGGAATTTCGTCCCAGCTCCATGGAACCACCGAAAAAATCCCTGAGCTGTTCCCGCCGCCCATGGAAAACCCAGCGCTCTGCAATGTCGTTACAAAGTCGTTATAGCTTTGAATCATACCCGTCGCCCTCATATGAATTTTTTGTCATATGTACTCCTTATAAGCCGCTGCCGCCGATTTTCTGCGATGGTTTTATCCTACCAGTCTCAACACGACAACTGCCTGTCATGTTCCATCGTACCGCTCAACAATTTTTTCCGCGATCTTCCGTATTTTTTCCGCCAGGTCGGCAGGCCCCAGCACCTTTACCTTATATCCGAAGCCGAGCAGCCAGGAGATCATATATTCCGGGTTTGTGTATCCGTTCTCAAACCGCAGTTTTCCGTCTTCGGTCTCCGTAAAGCAGTTTAATCCGTACTCCTCGATCAGCTGATATTTGACCGATGGTTCAAACAGCGCAACAAGCTTTTTGTCGTCCGGAAAGCGCGCATGAAAATCCTGCTTTTCCGGCGGTATCTCGCGCCTGGTATATGTATCGTTGCACAGCTTCAACTCCCAAAGCCGCGCAAGCTTGAACATCCGCCAATCCTGCTGCTCCGGGCAGAAGCCGAATACATACCATGCCGTCCACTGAAAAACAACAAAATAGGGCTCTATTTGGCGGCGCGCCTGGCCTTTTTCATAGTAATAGTCAAATTCGATCAGCCTCTGCTCCAGAATAGCCTGTTTGATCAACGCGATTTTAGGCGTGAGGCTGACTTTGTAATGGGACGCAAGATCGATGACGACAGGCTCCCGCAAAGATACCACTGCCTCCTTGTTGACGGACAGTTTATCGAGCGTCCGCTCCACCCGGGACCTTTCAGATACGCTGCCAATCCCCTTGAGCGCCGCGATGATGCCGGAAAGCTCGTCCGCAGTGAGTATGCTTTTATCCAGCTTATACCCTTCCGCAATTGAAATGCCGCCGCCTCCGCCCTGATAGGTGACAACGGGTATCCCCGCCCGGCAGAGCGCATCAATGTCCCGCTCGATCGTACGGCGGGAAACCTCAAACCTTTCGGCGAGCTGCGGGGCGGTTATGCGGTTGTTCTGAAGGAGTATGGTGAGTATTCCAAGCAAACGGTCAAGCTTCATATGACCCCCGTCCATCAATGGCCTGAGTAAGGTTTCTCCTGGGGACAGTCCCGTTATAGCGGCATTGTACCACAAAACCGGCGATTGCATCGCCGGTTTATACGGTTTTCGTTACATATTGTTTGGAATATGGCCTACGCCTGCCCGTTTGCAGGATTGTGTGCTTGCTGCTCCTGTTCCTCTTTTATTTGAGAAAACAGGATGGCATCGCGCGGATCGTCCATCCACAGGCGTTCCATATTGTAATATTTGCGCTCATCGGGGATGAACAGGTGAACGAGTATATTTGAAAAATCCAACACGATCCATCTGCCTTCGGCATAGCCTTCCTTGCGCCGCAGCGTCAGATTGAAGCCAGGGGCCTTTTCCTCCACTTCATCGCAAATCGCTTTCACCTGGGGAACGACGCGCCCGCTGCAGATGATAAACCAGTCCGCTATGATTGTTTTATCCTCCACATGGATGGCAATGATATCCTGCGCTTTTTTGTCATAGAGCACCTCACACAAGGCAAGAACCTGTTCTTTTGCTTCCAAACGGACATCTCCTTTCTTTTTATAACCTATACTTTAAAACTTTTATACCCTTTGTCCCAATATTTCAATACCCGCAGCTCAAATATTCCGCCATTACTCGGGCTATGAAAAACTGTCCTGTTTGAGTTCCCTGAGCGCCGCAAGGGAATGCTCATCCACGCTTTGCCCCCGCGCACGCACATAACCGATACAATCTTCCAAACACGCGGCCATCGCGGCATTGAGATCCTCAAACTCAAACGCCAAGGCCCTGAGTCTGTCAACGCCCGGAAACTCCCGGTTAGGCTCTATCATATCCGCTACGTATATGATTTTGTCAAGTTTTGTCGCCCCACGGTCGGAAGTCGTATGCAGTTTTATGGCGCGCAGCACTTCTTCATCCGTTATGCCGTAGCGCGTACGCGCAAGGCGTTCCCCCGACGCCGCGTGGGACAGCGCGCCGCTGTCCGAACCGCGTGCGCAGTCATGCAGCAACGCCGCCAGCCGCGTTTTTTTTGCGTCCGCCCCGTAGCGGGCGGCAAGCGATACCGCCGTACGCACAACGCCCATGGTATGCCGGTATCTGTTTATATTCAACGCGGCACGGCAGTTTTCCTGCATCCGTTTGAGGGAATCCGGAATATACAGGCCTTGCTCATAAATATACGTTTCCACGGCGGGCGGCACAAGCCCCTCTATGGGCAGCGCATCATAGACGCGGTCCCGCACCAGTGTAGACGAAACGGACGGCACCTGGATATCCAAAAGCTCAATTTCGGCGCCATATTCCGCCCTGAGACGGCTTGCCGCTTCCTCATCCCCAGCGGCTTGGCCCTGCCGTTTCACGCCAACGATCGCCGCAAGGCGCATCAGCTCCTCCGCACGGCTCCAGGTGGGAAGGTCGTCCAGGAGGTCGCTGCCCACGATCAAATGGAAGCGATCCTGCGGGCAGCGCCTTTTCAGCTCGAGCACAGTATCCACGGTATAGCTTTTCCCGCCGCGCACAAGCTCGATATCCGAAACCGAGATCCCTTCAAGCCCCTCAACCGCAAGGCAGGCCATTTGATACCTGTGCTCCGCGCCGATATGCCCGTCCACTTCCTTGTGCGGAGGGTCCGCAGCCGGGATCAGCAATACCTCATCAAGCCTGAGCGCCCGGCGCACGCCCTGCGCCATTTGGATGTGCCCATGATGTATGGGATTAAATGTCCCGCCCAATATTCCAACGCGACGCGGGCCTGCATGCATGCTTGCGGCTCCTCTTGCGGCTGTTTCTCTTACCCATAGTGCAACGGCCGCCGTTTTCTTTACACATATTATACACCAAATGAATGCTTTGGCGCATACAAATCCTCACTTAGGCAAGAATTGAAGCAATAAAACTTATAAACCGGAGTAAGGAAACGGGAGATTTTCGTCCGCCGCCAGGAACGGAACGAAGCGTAGCAGAGCTACGCCGAGTGGAAGGTGACACCGCGGTGGGTGAAAAGAACCGTTGATTTTTCCGGTTTATAAGTGGAATTGCTGTAACCCAAAGATCTGCCATACAAAGGAGGGATATGCATGGATAAGGACCTGAAACGGTACTATAAGCAGCGGCAGCATGGCGGGCGCGGCACTGCGGCCAGAGTTGCGGACGGCGTCGTACTCCGTATTGTGTTCGCTGCGGGCTGTTACCTGTGGTTCCGGCATAACGTAGCAAACGAAATGGTCGTCATATTGCTGACCGCGCTGACCACGCTTCTATTTCTTGTCGCGATGCGGCTTTACCGCCAGCTTTCCTTCGATAAATTCGTAAAAAAGGAAAAGGAGCGGCTGACGGACGTGGTGCTGTGCGAGCGGCTCATGCTGCTGCCTGAGGAGGAGTTTTATGCGCTCAATCAGCGCATTGTGGAGCTTCTGCCGGGCTTTGAGAACGCGCACCTTGTAAGCATACAGCGTGCCTCCCAACTTGGTGAGGACGATATTCTAGCCGCCTTCCACGCGGCGCAAAAAGAAAACGCACAGCAGCTAGTCATCATCAGCCTCTCCGCCTGCCGTGATCAGGCGCTTGCCCTCATTGGCCGCCTGCCCGTACGCGTGGAACTTGTTCCCATCCCCACGCTTTTGCGCATGGCGCGTCAGCTCGAAGGATACGCCGTGACCGACGAGGATGTGGAAACGCATATCCGCAGCCTGATGGGCGCGCAGCGCGAAAAAAGGGCGCGCATGCAGGCGGAGCCGTTCGGGGCAAAGCACGCTAAGAAATACCTCATCTGCGCCATCGTATTGACGCTTTCCTCGTTCATCACCGGTTACGCGCTGTACTACCGGCTGCTCGCGGGCGTATGCCTGCTGCTGTCCGCGACATCCTTTGTTTTGAACCGGCACGGCGCTTCGGAACCGGCGGAACACGCGCAATAAAAAATTACGGGCTGAGAGGTTTTTAGGTATGCACGGCGCGCGCACCGTACAAGATAATAGCATACCGGGGATGGTTCCCCTATACGCGAAAGGGAAAGGAGGGCGAGAAAACAATGGCATACAACCAGAACAATAACCAGAACAATAACCAGAACAATAACCAGAACCAGACCAACGAACAGAAGCAGCGCACCCAGCAGCCGCAGAAACAGAACAATCAGGGACAGCAGAAGACAAAATTGCCCAACCAGAACCAGTACTAATACTGGCATTGCGCAATTAAGAAGTATGCGGCAATACTGCCGCGCTTGGAACACCAAGGGTCAGCTCCTCTTTCGTAATAACGCGACCCCGGTCTATGGCATGACGGCTTGATGTCTTTATGCCTGGCGGGAGGAAAATTCCTCCCGCTTTTTTTGTGTTTTTTGCCGCCTTTTCGCCGCAACCTTCCGCCTTGTTATTCTGTTTGCCCCGCTGCAGGGCAACGCCCGCTTCCCAAATTGTTTTCAGAAAGAATGCAAAATTATGATACATTGGACCCGCGCGGGATTGCGCGCGCCCCGTAAAAACGGTATGATGAGGAATAATAATGCGTGTTTTTTCAGCGTTCTTTCTTAACATTATCAACAGAAGGGTAGACAGCTTATGCCCATCCGAAATTTTGACGAACTTGTAAGCCGCGTAAAAAGCGGCAAAAAACGCACCGTTGCGCTGGTGGAGGCGCATGACGTGCATGCGCTTGAAGCGCTCGCGCACGCGAAGGATATCGTTTCCGCCATACTGGTCGGCAACAAAGAAAAAATCACGGCAGCGCTCATAGAAGCGGGGCTTGAGACCGGCGCGTACGAAATTGTAGAGGTGCCGGAGGGCATGCATCCTTCCGTTTGCGCAGCACAGCTTATTCACGAAAAGCGCGCGGATTTTCTGATGAAGGGCAAAATCATGACGGGCGACCTTTTAAAAGGCGTACTCTCCCCCGAAGCGGATTTAAAGGCCGGGGGACTGATGAGCCATGTCATGATGGTGGAGGTACCCAATTACCATAAGTTGATCTGCGTGACCGACGGCGGCATGTGCACGTACCCGGATCTCGAAAAGAAAAAGCATATCGTGGAAAACGCCGTACGCTTTTTCCACGGCCTTGGGTATGAAAAGCCCAATGTCGCGGCGCTGTGCGCGATTGAGACCGTGAACCCCAAAATGCAGGATACCGTGGACGCCGCGGCGCTCAAGGAAATGAGTTTAGACGGAACGCTTTCCTCCTGTTATGTGGAGGGCCCCATCTCCTACGACCTTGCCATGGTGCCGGGGCTTTCCGAAACAAAGGGCTATTCCTCCCCCGCCGTGGGCGAATTTGATATTTTATTCGTGCCTGAAATCGTGGTGGGAAACGTATTGGGCAAGTGCCTTGTCTACACCTGTGGCGGGCGTATGGCGGGCGTCATACAGGGCTGCAAGGTGCCG
>JAEYHP010000070.1 GCA_023409435.1 Bacillota bacterium
TCTCCAAAGCCTCCAGTTCGGGCGGGCAGGAAAACGGCTCTCCCGCTGCCTGCATAGCATTTGCAACATCCTTCAAGCCGCTGCCCGTGCAAATGACGGTAACGGTCTCGTTTGAACCGATTATTCCATCGGCCACCGCACGTTTGACGCCCGCTGTGGCGGTAACTCCGGCGGGTTCGCCAAACACGCCTTCGGTACGGCCCAACAGGCGCATGGCGTCCAAAATCTCGCTGTCGTCCACGGCTACCCATGCGCCATTGCTTTCCCGCACGGCCCTTAATGCTTTTTCAGGGTTGCGGGGCACGCCCACCGCAATGCTGTCCGCCAGCGTGTTTTCCGGCGTGGGCATAAGCTCTGTTCCGCTTTTCGCCGCGTTAACGAACGGGCAGCAGCCGGAGGACTGCACACCCAGGATTTTCGGAATACGATCTATGATGCCAAGCTCGTATAAATCCTTAAAACCGTTGTACACGCCGCCTATCGTGCAGCCGTCCCCAACGGAAACCGCCACCCAGTCCGTAGGCAGAAACAGCAGTTGCTCCGCGATTTCCAGGCTGGCCGTCTTCTTGCCTTCCGTCATAATGGGGTTGATGCCCGCGTTGCGGTTGTAGAAGCCCCATTTGTCTATGGCGGCGCGGGAAAGCTCAAACGTATCCCGGTAATCCCCCTGTACGCTCACGACATTCGCGCCGAATATCAAAAGCTGCGCGACTTTGCCCTTGGGCGCGCGGGAAGGAACGAATATGACGGATTTTAACCCCATGCGCGCCGCGTTGCCTGCCAAAGAGGAAGCGGCGTTGCCGGTGGAAGAGCAGGCGATGGTCTCATACCCCAGCTCTTTCGCCCGCGCGACCGCCACGGCGGAGGCGCGGTCCTTTAAGGACGCGGTGGGATTGAGCCCGTCGTCCTTGATATAGAGGGCTTTTAGGGAAAGTTCCTTCTCCAGCCGATTGGAACGGTAGAGCGGCGTCCAGCCCACGCGCAAAAAACGCTCCCAATGGCGTCCCTCCACGGGCAACAGCGGCAGATAGCGCCACATGCTGTTCGTTCGGTCCTTCAAGAGCGTTTCGCGGTTCAATTCTTTTTTAATGGCGTCATAATCGAATACGATATCCAAAATGCCTGTTTCCCCGCAATGCGGGCAGGTCAGCATATCTTCTGTATAAGAGAATTCTGTCTTGCATAACGTGCAGCGGTATCCTGCAACATGCATGGGGGGACACGCACCTTTCCTGCCGTGCGGCAGCCTTATCTCAGGTAACTGTGATGGATCATGTTTATCATACACCAAATTGAACGGCTTGTATAGGTTTGCGGGGCATATTATATAATTTTTATTTGCACTAAAAAAACTTTTTTAGTGCAAATATCAGAAAAGCCGCCCCACCCTGTATGGGCGAAGCGGCGCCGGAATTCGGTCTTGCTTTAGGCAGCCGTGCCGACATCCCGGATCAGATCCGGATAGGTGGTGACGACGGTGGTATCCTTGGTCCATTCGTCGACCATTGTGTACCATTCCTCATCCTGCTTGGCGGTAAGCACGGTTTCCTTAAACTGCTCCTGATAATCCGCAAGCTTTCTGTCGCCCGAGGGCTCCGTACCCACCAGCTGGATGATGTGGTAACCTTCGTCGTCGATGATGATTTCAGAGTAGCTGCCCGGAGCGGTGAGTTTTTTCGCTGCCTCGCGCACCTCTTCCGAATACTCCGTCGACACATTGCTCAACAGCGCGCCCGTCTTATAGAAGGGATTTTCGACGCCTTCCGTCACCGTGAAATCCGGGTCCTGGGTGTATTCCTTCATGACGTCGTCAAAGCTCGTGCCACTCTGGAGTTTTGCGTACGCTTCGTCGATCTTGGGCTTGACGGAAGCGAACAGGTCGTTGCGCATGGTTTCGGCTTCTGCCTTCTTGGCGGCGTGCTCGATCTTGATTTCGGCGATGCGTACGGCGTTCGCTACTTCGTCTTCCAGCGTCAGTTCGGCAAGCTCATCCGCAAGGTCCTGCATCTGTGTCTGGATCTCGGTATATTCCGTGCCGATTTCTTCCTCGGAAAGAACCGAGATATGCTTGACGCGGATATATCCTTCCGGCGCGTACAGCGGCGGCGTGCCTCCGCTGCGCTCAAACGTTTCCTGGCTGGCTTTGTAACCGCTGGGGTCCGCGGTGAGCGCGTCTTTATCTGCGGTGAGCTGTTCGTCGAACTTAGCCTGCACCTCTTCATCCGTCACGGTAACGGTGGCGTTGAACGCTTCCTGCATGGCAGTGATGGAGGCGTTGGTGGCCTTTTCTTCCGCCAGCCTGGCTTTGAGCTGATCTTCGGTCAGCTTTTCGCCGAACTGCTGCTCGACGATCTCGCTGAATATTTCTGCTTTGCGCTTCTCCACGTCAAGGGAGGGGTCTTCCGCGACTTCGCTTTCCGCCTGGGACTGGGCGGTTTCCTTGAAATAATCAAGATCGGCCTGCACGCCTTCGTCCACCTCGGCCTGCTGTTCCGCGCTCAAAGTGGTATAGCCCTGGAGCTTGGCCTGGTAAGCGGTCACCTTGGTGCTGACCACGGCATTCAGAATGTCATCCTGAAAAAGCGCGAGGGAATCCGGCGTGGTGGTGGGATCCTGCCCGTACATCTGGTACATGTACAGGTAGTAATCGAACATATCCATATATTCGCCCTTGGTGACTTCCATATCGCCTACCTTGGCAATGACCTGCGCCCTGTTCTTTTGATCATCGACGCTCACCAGGCTGCATCCGAACATGGATACGGTGAACGCGAGCGCCAATACGGCGGCGATCAGGATTTTTACAGTCTTCTTCATTGAAAAACAATTCTCCTTTGTTGTTGTTGCTGTACGAAATCCGGTTACAGCTTTTCCGGGTAAAGGGTCACGGTACCGGCTTCCTGGGCTTTTTCCGCAAACTCTGCCTGCATCGTCACCAAAGTTGCGTTGGAGCGGGTATTGGATTCGAGTTCCGCCTTGATCTCATCATGTATCTCTTCAAAGCTGCGCACGCCGGGAACGATTTTGTCTTTGAGGAGTATGATGCAGGAGCCGTCCTTCAAATGCACGGGAGCGGAGATATCGCCAACGGCAGTAAGCGCAAGCGCCGCGTCGAGGTAAGACTGCTCCACATGGATGCTGTCGCGGCTTACAAAGTAGCTGATGAGGTGGGTATCTTCCGACTTCTGTTCCATAAGCTTGATAAAATCGACCCCGCCGAGCGCTTCGTCGCGGATGGCGTTCAACTGCGTATCAAGCTGCGCGTACGCATCGTTGAGCACACGCTCAAAGTTTGCCTTGGCACGGTCAAGCGTATCCTTTTTAATTCCGGAGAACAGCCCTTCTTCATTTTGCTTATAGTCCGACTGCGCCTTCGCTGCGATATCAGCCGCGGCATTGATATCCGCTATCTGCTTCGCGGTAAAGTTCAGTGCAATGCGAGCGGTTTCCACATACCCTTCGGGTGCATCAAGTATGAGATTCGGCGTGCTTTCGCCAAACCAGGTTGGGCTTGAGGCGATGCCCTCCTGCTGAGCCTTTAACTGCTCGTCGTAGTAATCGCGGATGGTTTCTTCCGTAATGCTTTTCGCGGGCTGCAGCTGATCGTAGAGTAGAGTGATGACATAGGCGTCCCGCATCATGGTACGCATGCGCTCGGGCGTGAGGCTGCTGTTTTCCAGGAGGTCGATATACGCCTGCTCGGCCTGTCTCCTGCCCTTTTCATCCGAGCCGTACTGCTCCATGTAAGATGCGATTTTATCATTATAGTATTTGAGATACTGCGCGTCGATTTCCGCTTCCTGTTCGGCGGTCAACTCGTAAAGCCCCTGCTTTCGAGCCTCTTCCTTCATAGCGGCCTCGCCTACCAGAAAGTTCAATTGGTTTTGCTTGTATTTTGCGAAATCGGACTCATACTGCGGCTGGGTCAGGTCCACGCCCATCATGGTTTCATAACGGGCGAGCTGGTTCTTCAAAGCAGCATCAAACTGCCAGCGGTAAATGGGCGTCTCCCCTACCGTTCCCATAATATCATCGGGATTTTTCGCGCAGCCCGCCGCCACAAGCAACACGCTTATGAGCGAGAGCAAGAAAGCGAGCATCCTTTTCCCCGTCATGCGCAATTCTCCTTAAGTACGAATTCTATTCAGGCAGGCGGAACAACCGCCTATAGTAAGCTATCCCATTATACATATTCCAAGGGATTGTTGCAACGCATAATCCTGTAAACAAAGTGTGGCAGCAGCCCCCTTTCATTCGCGGCAAGCCCTTTGTGATTGTTTCCACACGGGGCGCATTGTATAATGGAACATATCAATACGGGAGGTACTCCGATGCAGCGCTTTACGCCGTGCGCGAAGGAGGGCCTTACTTCTGCGCAGATACTTTTGCGGCGGGAGGAAGGCCTTGTAAACGCGCAGCCGCCGCATATCACGAAGACGACGGGCAGGATCATACGCGACAACCTGATGACGTTTTTCAACCTCATCAACGCGATCCTGTTTCTGGGTCTGCTGCTGGTTCAGTCCTATTCCAACACGCTCTTCATGGGTGTGGTGCTAAGTAACCTGCTGATCGGCGTGATTCAGGAGCTGCGCGCCAAGCGCGCAGTGGAAAAGTTAAGCGTGCTGCACGCCCCGCGCACCCGCGTTGTGCGGGACGGCGCGGAACAGGAGATACCCAGCGAAGAACTTGTGCTGGACGATATCCTGATTTTATCCCTGGGCAATCAGGTGCCCGCCGACGCCATCGTCTGCGAAGGAATGGTCGAAGCGGACGAATCCATGCTAACAGGCGAATCCAACGCCATCAAAAAAGGGCCGGGGGACATGTTGCTTTCGGGCAGTTTTGTGCTTTCCGGCGCCTGCCGCGCGCAGGCGGAGCGCGTGGGCGGCGAAAGTTATGCGGCAAAACTCTCCCATGAGGCCAAGCGCTACAAGCGGTTCGACTCGGAACTGATGCGTGCGCTGCGTCTCATTATTCGATACGCGGGCGGCATTGTGCTTCCGCTGGGCGCGCTGATGTTCTGGAGCATCTATCGCGGGCTTTCCCACGGCCTGCAATCCAGCGCCGAACAGACGGCAGCCTCCATGCTGGGCATGATCCCGTCGGGGCTGATGCTTTTGACCAGCGTGTCGCTTGCCGTGGGCGTCATCACCTTAGCGCGCAAAAAGACGCTGGTGCAGGAACTGTACTGCATTGAAACTCTTTCCCGCGTGAACATGCTCTGCCTGGACAAGACCGGCACTTTGACCACCGGCAACATGCAGGTGGAGCGCGTTATTCCGACCGGGGACGCAGACGACGCGGAGCTTTTCGCCATGCTCTCTGATATCGTGGGCACCATGCCCGCGGGCAACGCCACGGCAAAAGCGCTCGCCGCATATTTTCAAGCGCCGCCCCGCGAACAGCCGCTGGGGCTGACGCCGTTTTCCTCCGCGCGCAAGTTTAGCGCCGCCTCGTTTTCCTACGGCACGCTCTATCTTGGCGCTGCCAATATGTTGACAGAACTGCCTGAAAATATACAGGCGCTGGCGAATCAGGAAGCATCCTCGGGCCAGCGCGTGCTGCTGCTGTGCAAATCCGAAGCAGCGGGAAATGAGCCGAAGGCCCCGCAGGACGCGGCGCTTAGCCCAGTCGCGCTCGTCACGCTGCTGGATGAAATCCGTCCCGAAGCCGCAGACACGCTGCGCTTTTTCCGGGAACAGGACGTAACGGTAAAGCTCATTTCCGGCGATGACGCACGCACGGTTTCCGCAATCGCGGCGCGGCTCAACCTCCCCAGCGCGGAATGCTATGTGGACGCCACCACGCTCAAAGACGATGACTCTCTAAAAGAAGCGGCGAAAACATATACCGTGTTTGGCCGCGTTTCCCCGCAGCAGAAGAAGGAGCTCATTCAGGCGCTCCGGGCGCAGGGGCACACCGTGGCCATGACGGGGGACGGCGTGAACGACGTGCTGGCGTTAAAGGAATCGGACTGCAGCGTAGCCCTCAACGCGGGCAGCGACGCGGCGCGGCAGATTTCCCAGCTTGTACTTTTAGACAACAACTTCGCCTCTTTGCCGCATGTGGTCATGGAAGGGCGGCGCGTGGTCAACAATATTACGCGGACGGCGTCGCTGTTTCTGGTAAAGACTGTATTCTCGTTCCTGCTGACGGTATCGAGCCTGCTCTTCGGGCTCGCGTACCCGTTCCAGCCGGTGCAGCTTACATTGATCGGCGCGGTGACGGTGGGCATCCCCGCGTTCTTCCTGGCGCTCGAACCCAACCGCACGCGCATCAAAGGGAGTTTTTTACGCAACGTGCTCGCGCGCGCAATACCGGGTGCTGTGACCATATTCCTCTTTACGCTTGCGGCGGGTCTCGTCGGCCGCAGGACGGGATTAACTTACCCGGAAGTCAACTCGCTCTGCGTGTATCTTGCGGGGACGGCAGGGCTTATGATATTGCTGCGCATATGCAGGCCCCTTGTTTTCCGCCGCGCCGCGCTGTGGGTGCTGATGGCGGCCGGCTTCTTTGGCGCGGCGGCGCTGTTCCCGGGCATTCTGGAGCTTACTTCCCCGCAGCCCGGCATCGGGTTGTGGCTCTATATAGGGCTGACGCTTATCGCTTAC
This sequence comes from Bacillota bacterium, assembly GCA_023409435.1. Taxonomy (GTDB): domain Bacteria; phylum Bacillota; class Clostridia; order Christensenellales; family CAG-138; genus JAEYLA01. Next base: position 6,615 of record JAEYHP010000070.1, read on the forward strand.
CCGTTGCTTGCGGGTTTGGAGCGCGTTTGCCGGCATATACTCAAAGCGGAGGACTGAAGACATGTACCTGATCGTGGGTCTTGGCAACCCCGGCATCGCCTACCGGAACTCCCGCCACAACGCGGGTTTTCTTGCGCTGGACACGCTTTCCCAAAAGCTCAGTATCCCGTGTAACAAGCGCGCGCACCACGCCTTAATCGGGGAAGGCTATTACGGCACGGAAAAGCTGCTTTTGTGCAAGCCCGAAACATACATGAACCTGAGCGGCGAGGCTGTGCAGTCCGTGCTTTCCTATTACAAGCTGCCGCCGGAACGCTTGATTGTGCTGTATGACGATATCGACCTCGCCGTAGGCGATATCCGCATCCGCGCCTCGGGAAGCTCCGGCACGCACAACGGCATGCGCTCCATCATCGCCTGTTTGGGTGGGGAGGAAGGCTTCCCGCGCGTGCGCATCGGCATCGGCAAACAGAAGGACGGGCGCGACCTTGCCGCATTTGTGTTGGGCAAGCCGCCCAAAGAGGACCAGGAACTGCTGGAGGAAGCGTATACCCAGGCGGCGGAGGCCGCGCTGCTGATCGTGGAGGGCAAGCTTCAGGAGGCGCAGGCCAGGTTTAACAAAAGGCCCAAGAAGGCGAAGGAGCCGCAGGCGAAGGAAAACCCGGAGCAATAAGGTCTGTTTTAGTCCCATATCAATGAACAGGAGTGACCATGGCTGAACAAACGCATCCGCTGCTGCGGGTGCTCAGACAATCGCCGGAATATAACCGGCTACATGAGATTTTAACCGAGGCGGAAGGTCCCGCTTCGGCTTTCGGTCTGTTCGAAGCGCACCGCGCCCATGTGTTCGCGGCGCTTATTGAGAAGCGGGGCGGCCTTTTGATTGCGGCCAGCGAGCAGGCGGCGGAGCGGCTGTACCAACTGGCTTCCTCGCTTTCGGACAAAATCGCGCTCTTGCCCGCGCGGGAGCTGCCGCTTGTAAACGCCTATGCCGCCTCAGGGGAAGGGGCGAAGCAGCGCATCGCGACGCTGACCCGTCTTAGCCTGGGGCAGCCCGTTGGAGTGATCGCCTCCATTGAATCCGTTTTGCAGCGGCTTGCGCCGCAGGCGGTATTAAAGCGCGCCGTGCATACCGTAAAGCTTGGGGAAACGCACCCGCCGCGGGAACTGCTGCGGGCTTTGATGGACGCGGGCTACGAGCCTGTGGACCTGGTGGAAGGCCCGGGCCAGACCAGCCTCAGAGGCGATATCCTGGACGTGTTCCCGCCGCACGCGCAGGAACCGTACCGCATCGAGTTCTTTGACGATGAAATCGACCGCATGAGCATATTCGACCCTGCCACCCAGCGTTCGCTTGGACGGGTGGAGGAAGCGCTGCTTCCCCCCGCGACAGAAGCGCCGCAGGATGGGGCGGCGATATCCCGCGCGCTCAAAGCCACAAAGAACGCGAAGGGCTTCGACGCGCAGCGCATCGCGTGGGAGGAAAAGCGCGCGTGCCTGGGCGCGGAAATCCTGCTGCCCGTACTGTATGAAAACACGTTCACCATACTGGACCATCTACCCGAAGGCGCTCCGGTATTTATTGAAGAACCGCACCGCGTGGAGGAGGCGGCAAACGCCGCCCATCGCCTCTTTACGCAATCCGTTTCCGCCATGCTCGCACGCGGTGAGGGTATCAGCGAGCAGGCGGGGCTTTTGACGGAGCCGCACGCGCTGTTCGCGCGGCTCAATACGCCGCGCACAGCGCTGCTATTTACGCTTGCGCGCAGCTTTTCGCCCATCCACATCCGGGAGAGCGTGCAGTTTGACGCGCGCATCGCCCCACACTACCCCGGCGAGCGGGAGGAGCTTGCGCGGGATATCTCGCTGATGAGAAAGACCGGCGGCACGGTGCTCTTATACGCAGGCCTGCACGCGCAGCGCCTGCAGCAGCAACTGCTCGACGAAGGCTGCGAGGTGGGGCTATCGGAAACGCTCAACCGTGAGATTGTTCCCGGCGAGGCGCTGCTATTAAGCGAAAGCCTGCCTCAGGGCTTTTTATATCCAGCGTTCAAGCTGACGGTGCTCACCGAGGCGGAGCTGTTCGGCTTTTCCAAGCACGCCGCAAAAAAGCGGCATTCCGACAAGCCGCGCCTGGTGTTCTCCGAGTTGAAGCCCGGCGATTACGTAGTACACGAGGCGCACGGCATCGGCCGGTTCCTGGGCGTGGAAGCGCTCACCGTGCAGGACAACACGCGCGACTATCTCTTAATGGAATACCAGAATGGGGACCGGCTGTATATCCCCACGGATCAGCTGGACCGCGTGCAGAAATACATCGGCTCGGACGACGAACCCAGGCTCTCGAAACTGGGCGGCAGCGAATGGCAGAAGCAGGTCACCCGCGCAAGAAGCGCCGTCAAGGAGTTGGCGTTCGACTTGGCACGGCTGTACGCGGAGCGGCACCAGAGCAAGGGCTTTGCCTTCTCCGCCGATTCCGCGTGGCAAAAGCAGCTTGAGGAGCGCTTTCCGTATACCGAAACGCCGGACCAGCTCCAGTGCATCGAAGAAATCAAAAAGGATATGGAAAGCAGCCGCGTCATGGACCGCCTCTTATGCGGGGACGTGGGCTACGGCAAGACGGAGGTCGCGCTCCGGGCGGCGTTCAAGGCCGTACAGGACAGCAAGCAGGTGGCCGTGCTCGTACCCACCACCATATTGGCGCAGCAGCATTACAACACGCTTTCCACCCGGTTTTCTAGTTTCCCCGTTCGGGTGGCGCTGTTGTCGCGCTTCAAGACCCCGCTGGAGCAGAAGGCCGTCAAGAAGGCGCTATCAGAAGGCTCTGTGGATATCGTGGTCGGCACGCATGCGCTCTTAGGCAAGGAAGTCAAATTCCGGGACCTTGGGCTTTTGGTGGTGGACGAGGAGCAGCGCTTCGGCGTGGGGCACAAGGAACAAATCAAGAATATGAAAACGAGCGTGGACGTGCTGACGCTGACCGCCACGCCCATCCCGCGCACGCTTCACATGTCCATGATCGGCATACGGGACATGAGCGTCATCGAAACCCCGCCCGAGGACCGGTTCCCGGTGCAGACGTATGTGCTGGAATATTCTGAAACCCTGCTGTGCGACGCCGTGAATAAGGAATTGTCCCGCGGCGGGCAGTGTTATATCGTATACAACCAGGTGCAGCGGCTGGAGCGCTATGCCGCGCATTTAAAGGAACTGCTGCCCGAGGCCTCCATCGCCGTGGCGCACGGGCAGATGCCGGAGCACATGCTTGAGCGCGTGATGCTGGATTATATGGAGGGCCGCTACAACGTTTTATTATGCAGCACCATCATAGAAAACGGGCTGGACATATCCAACGCCAACACGCTGTTCGTGCTGGATTCGGATAAGATGGGCCTTTCGCAGCTCTATCAGCTGCGTGGGCGCGTGGGGCGCTCCGCCCGGCTTGGGTATGCGTACTTCACGTTTGAGCGGGACAAATCGCTTTCCGAGGTGGCGCACAAGCGGCTTTCCGCCCTCACCGAGTTCGCGCAGTTCGGCGCGGGCCGCGAAATCGCGCTGCGGGATCTTGAAATCCGCGGCGCGGGGAGCTTACTTGGCGCGCAGCAGCACGGACATATCGCGGACATCGGCTACGAATATTACACCAAGCTGATGGGCCAGGCCGTAAAAGAGGCGCGCGGGGAAATCACCGGGCCGCCGGAAGTGGATACCGTTATCGACGTCCCCATCGACGCGCACATTCCCAAATGGTATATCAAAAGCGAGGTGCAGCGGCTTTCCATGTACAAGCGCATCGCGCTCATTGCGGACCGCGCCATGCTCTACGATGTGCAGGAGGAAATGGAGGACCGCTTTGGCGATATCCCGGAAGCCACGCAGAACCTCATCGACATCGCCTACATCAAGGCGCTCGCTTCGCGCGCGCAGGCAGGTAACCTTACCGTGCGGGAGGGGCTTTGCCGCCTTTCCTTCCATGCGGAAGCTCAGATCGACGGCGCGCGGCTTGTAACCGCCGCCACCAACAACAATGCGCAGTTAGTACCCGGCGAGACCACGGCGCTGGTATTCAAAAAATCGGGGGCGGATGTATCGGAGATGCTGCAGGCGCTGCCGCCGTTTTTAGAGGAGTTGTGTGGATGTGTGTAAGCTGAAATGGGATACGTTTGGGGCTCTGCCCCAATCCCCGTTTAGGGCCGTAACGGCCCTAAACACCCATTTTATGGATATTTACCGTGAAAGCATTATTCGGCTCCCTCTGATGAGGGAGGCTTAATCCATAGAACCATCGATAGACTTCTCAGGGCTTTGTCGATAACTAAAACCGCCGGAGATCGCTCCGGCAGTTTTGTTTTTAAAACGCTTACAGCACGTATTCATATAGCTGAAAATAATCCAATCCAAAACAGCCCAACCCAAGATCAACCTTTGCGATGTGTTGAAACCCGCATTTTTCGTAGAGTGCGATGGCGGGCTTGTTGTTTTCATACACGTCCAGCCGGATGGATTTTTGCCTCTGCTCCTTCGCATAGGAGATTGCAAACCGTATCAGCTCGCGGCCGACGCCGCGCTTGAGATAATCGGGATGGATCGCCAGCGTATGGATGACGAGTATGTCCTGATAATCGGCGTCGGTTAGCCAGGTAACGGTATGGTAGGCTTCCTCCGGCTCGTGGCTCAATATGACCGAGCCTGCGATCTTGCCGCCGATCATATAAACAAACAGCGTGCCGTCCTCCGCCGCCCGCAGCGCGTTTTCCCGCACGGGATAGAAGCCCTTGCGCCAGCCGGGGTGGTTGACGGTGGCCGCCAGATGATCGTTAAGCGCATCATAGAGCGCCGCGAGTTCTTCCACATCCGCCGTGGTGCCTTTCCGGATGCCGTCGTCATATGTCATACTTCTTTCCCCTCCCCCATTCCATAGGTGCAACATGGTTTATGGTAAGCGTTTCCTGCACCCGCTGTCAAGCCTGCATAAGGGCATAAAGCAAGACCGACCAAATTTGGTCGGTCTTGCTGTTGGCGTTTATGTCCTCAACCGCTTACCTGTCGCAGTTGGAAAGACCGCTGCTCTGGAGCTGGTTTAAGATACCGCTGACGTCCGCGGAACCGCTGCCTGTGGGGCAGTTGGAACCGGAGGAGTTGGACCTTGCCTGGTTCAGGGCATTGGACAGGGCGTCCTGAATTTGAGCGCGGGTATCGCTGCTGCTGGTGGGGCAATTGGAGTTCGAAGAGATTTTGGATTTCGCCTGTTCGAGCGCCTTGTTTATGGCGCCCTGAAGCTGGGCCTTTACGTCGCTGCTGCCGCCGGTGGGGCAGTTGGAGCTCTCCGAACCCTGTTGGGGAACGATCACGGCGCCCGCTACCTGATTGGAGCCAGCATCCGTCTGAGGGGAGTTCGAGGAAGACGTGTAGTTTTTAACCGCTTCCCTAGCCTGTTCAATCGCTTCGTCGATGGCGGCGTTGCCTGTCTTTTCCGTCGCAGCAGCCTTTACGTCGGCATCGTCATTGGTTTTGGGAGCGACGGTTTCTGCAGCGGTATCGGCGGGTTCATTGGCGGGTTCTTCCACCGCGGGGATGCACCTGGTATCGGCGCAGGTATCCTTGCAGCCTGCAGTGGCGCAATCCGCCGCGTCACAGCCATTATTTGCGCAATCCGCTTCGGTGCAGGAATTCAACTGTTCGTCCGACGTGGAGCCGGCGTTTCCACAAACGATCCCGGCGCAATCCGTGGTGACGCATTCCGTACCGTCGCAGTTGACCTTGGTGCAATCGGGCGTGGTGCAGTCGCCTGTTTCACAGACGGGGCCGTACTGCAATATGTCTGCGCTCAAGCCGCAGGCCTTGAGGGCTTCCTGAATGCTGCCGATATCGCTTGCGGTGAGCTTGTATTTCGCCAGACAGTCGTTGATGGGGGATGTGTTCGCCGTGGGGCAGGTCGAGGCGGCAAACGCAGGGATGGCTACAGCCAATACCAATAGAAGGGCAATGGCTGTTGCTGCAATTTGCAAGATTCGCTTCATTGTTGTTGCATCTCCTTTTGTTTGATGTATGTATAATAACACACTTCATGCATAAGCTCCAGTGAACAAAATATTAATATATCGCCTATTTATGTGGTCTTTGTGATTTTCCAAAATGTATACTGGCAGCATATCCGAATTTTGGGGCGGCATGTATCGATTGTAAATATGCAATTTTTCCTGCAAAAAGGGGTCCGCCGGATGGCAGACCCCTTTTCGTTCTGATCTCTAAATTGGATTAATACCCGAACAGATGTACCCAGTAGGTGACGCCGTTCACACGCAGGCATGCGGAACCTGTCTTGGTAAAGCTCTCCCGCATGGCGTTCTCCCTGTGGCCCTGGGAGTTCATGAACCCGTCCGCGGCGCTCTGCGCGGTAGGAAGCCCGGAGCCCTTGGCGATGTTCTCGCCGCTAACGTGTTCGGGATCGACCGTGAACACCATGGTGCCGTCCGGACGCTCGTGGCTGAACTTCTTCACGATCTCCTGTACACGGATCTTAGCCGCCTTATTGAGGGCGTCCGTCGTCGTCAGCTTCTTGATACCGGACTGCGCGCGGTAATTGTTGATAATGCTGACAAGCTGCGCCGCCGCCGCATCGTCATACCCGCTCTGGCTCCCGCCAGAGTCGCTGTCGCCGGAATAGCTGCTAGGAGTCAGGTACTGGCTGCTGACATAACCTGTGCCGCCGTTGTAGCTGATCTTGGTCCAGCTTCCGCTGGTGCCGAGCTTGGGAATGATAGTGCCCTTGTACAGGGAGCCGATGATGCTGTAGTTCGTACCCGGCCCGCTTCTAACGTTGACATTGGTGGTCGCCGCCATGTAGCCGGTCTGTGCGCTGCCGCCGGAGCTTCCATCCGAAGAGCTTGCGGCCTTCAGATAATCCGAACTGACATAGGCCTGTTTATCGTTGTAATCGATGATAGTCCAGGAACCCGAGGTCCCGAGCTTCGCGACCGTGGTACCCTTTGCGAGCGTACCAAGTTTGGAGTAGCCCGTGCCGGGCCCGCTACGGACGTTGACGTTTGTAGTGGCTGTTACATAGCCCTGCGCCGTACTGCCTGAGCCTTCGGAAGAAGATCCTGCCGCTTTCAGGTACTCTGAACTGACATACGCCTTCTTGCCGTTATAGTTCACGATGGTCCAACTGCCGCTTGTGCCCAGCTTTTCCACCTTGGCGCCCTTGGTGAGCAGGCCGAGCCTAGAATACCCGGTGCCGGGGCCGGTTCTTACGTTGACATTGGCGGTGGCTTCTACATAAGAGGCGGCAAGCACCTCGACGGTTGCGATTTCACCCGCTCCGCTTTGCACTGCCGCCAGCGCAGGCATGGCAAACGCCATGATCAGGGCAAGCACAAGGCTGAGGGCTGTGGTTTGCAGGAAACGCTTCATTTTCTGTCTCTCCTTCTTTCGTTTTCTGTATCGTAACATGATTCCATATAGAATTCCAATGAACAAACCATAAATAAACCCCCACATTCCGCTTCTTTTTCAGAAGGCCCGCAATTCCTATAACATAAACGGAAAATGCAGCAATTGAATATATCTCCTTCAAATCAAGAAAATCCACCGGTAATTCGGAAAAGCTGCCAACTATTGCTTGTACATAAATAAAACGGAGTATGCTAGACTCTCATCAATAACATCGTTGAACCCTCCGCGCGATAAGGAAAAATCAACAGCCACATCCCAAATGGAACCCTGCCTCTGTAGAGCGCCAGGCGTGCAAAGCTTACCAATTTTTAAATGATGGGGGACAAATTCCATGCACAAACCCGAATGGCGCAGATTGATTTCCATATTCATGGCAATCCTGTTCGTCATTGCCGCCGCGCCGCATGCATATGCGTATGAAAACAGCCCGTATCTTTCCGAACTGCGCGTGAGCGGCGGTTCGCTTACCGAAGACTTTGACCAAGACACTTATTCCTATACCATTATAGCAGACCAAGGCTCCTCCTCCGCAAAAATCACCGCCATCCCGGAAAACCTTACAGCCACCGTCACCATCAATGGCAACGTAGCCACCCAAAGCTCTCTGACATTGGAGGGTACGAACACGGCTTCCATCCATGTGACGGCAGCGGGCGGGGAATGCGACGCCACCTATACCGTGGAGCTTGTCGCTCCTTCCAACGATGCACCTTCCGTTCCTTCCGACGAAGAGCCCGCCGTTCCTCCCAACGAAGAGCCTGCCGCTCCTTCCGACGAAGAACCTGCCGCCCCTTCCGTCACGGAGCCCGCTAACCCTTCTTCCCCCGAGCTTGCAGCTCTTTCCAGCAATGCGTATCTTTGGGACATCAATGGCAATTTCGATCTTCTTACTCCTTATCTGGATCCAAACATTTTCAATTATACCGTACAGCCATACCCCGGCTATTCAAGCGTCCATCTGATCTTTACGCCGGAGGATCCTTCCGCCGTCATCCGGATCAATGGCGAGCAAAGAAGCGATATCACGCTGAACCTTTCCAACGGCCCCAAAGAGGCCGTGGTGGAAATCACTGCCGCAGACGGCATCACAAAAAACGTCTATACATTCGCTATCTCTTATATCAGCAACAATGTGGATCTTTATTTTCTTGAAACAGTTTCCGAAACCGGCAGACTGGACCCGGAATTTTATCCGGAAATCACAACGTACGATGCAATCCCTACCGGTGATTATCCTTATGTAGTGTTCGGGTTTCTGCCGATGGATTCCTACGGAACCATTAAAATTGATGGGGTAACAGAATATCCGTATGATGACGGCTACTATTACTGGGCGGTGGGCACCGAGGACGGATTTACAACGACCTCAAAAATAGAAGTCACCGCCAGCGATGGGGCAACCAAAAAGACCTACACCATCCGCTATTCCGATCCATCGGTCAAGCTCGGTACTCCGATACTGACTGCGGCGGCGCAGAGGTACGATTCCGTCAAACTGTCCTGGAATGCCATATCCGGCGCTAAAGGATATGAGGTGTACCGTTCCACTTCCAGCAGCGGCACCTATACAAAAATCGCCACATTGGACAATAGCCTGAGCTACACCGATACGGGTCTCAAATCCGGCCAGCGTTACTACTACAAGG
>JAEYHP010000166.1 GCA_023409435.1 Bacillota bacterium
TGGAAACGTCACCTACGATGACGGCAATGGTATGCGTATAGCCCGAGCGCAGGCTAGCCGCAACCGTGTTGCCCATGTAGCCCATTTCCCCCGCGACACGCTGGATATGCGTGCGCGTTTCCTCGGAAATATCCTGCATGCTCCTGAGCGCGCGCGAAACCGTATTGATGCTGAAGCCGGTTTTTAAAGCGACGTCTTTTAGCGTTGTGCGGTTCTTTGTTCTAGGCGGCATATGCGAAACGATCACCCTTTGGCAAAATATTGAATACTAAAATTGGAAGAATCCTGTAACCAGATGATAGCATGTTTGGTTCTGCTTGTCTAATGGTATCAAATATCGCGCCCCCGGTCTCTTCCCTTAGGACGCATTTTATTTTGGCCGCGTGCCCTTTTTTCGTGTATACTAAATGGCGGCGGAGCGTCCGCCGGATCAAACGAGTAAGAGGGTAAGGAACGAATGAAAGCAATCATGTATGGCGCGGGAAATATCGGCCGCGGTTTTATCGGCGCGCTGTTCTCGCAATCCGGCTATGAGGTAACGTTTATCGATGTGGCGGAAGCCGTAGTTTCCCAGCTCAACCGGGACAAAGCGTATCCGCAGCGCATCGTAAGCAACGAGGGGTTTACGGACGTGCTCGTCGAGCATGTGAACGCAATAGACGGCAGGAACGAAGAGGCGGTCATCACCGCCATAGTGGAGGCCGATATCATGGCGACGGCGGTGGGCGTCAACGTGTTGAAGTTTGTCGCGCCCCTGATCGCAGCGGGGCTGAAAAAGCGTTTTTTGAACCCGCGCCCACTCAATATCATCATCTGCGAGAACCTGATGGACGCAAACAAGGTGCTTGAAGGCATGCTAAAAGTTCATATGACCGAGCAGGAGCAACGTCTGATGGATACATACGTAGGGTTGGTGGAGGCCTCCATCGGCCGCATGGTGCCCATACAGAAGCCTGAAATGCAGGATGGCAACCCGCTGCGCGTCTGCGTGGAAAAATACGATTTTCTGCCGGTAGATAAGAGCGCGTTCGTGGGCGGCATACCGGAGTTACATAACCTCGTGCCCTTCTCCCCGTTTGATTTTTATATCAAGCGCAAGCTGTACATCCACAACATGGGCCACGCGACCTGCGCGTATCTCGGCCAGCTTGCGGGAGCCGAATACATTTATGAAAGCATCGCGCAGCCAAGCATCCGCCTCGCAGTGCACAACGCCATGCTCGAAAGCGCGTTTGCGCTGTCGGCGCGCTACGGAATGAACGCGGGCGATATCGCCATGCACATCGACGACCTTTTGACCCGCTTCCAGAACGCGGCGCTGGGCGATACCTGCGCGCGCGTGGGCGCGGACGCGCGGCGCAAGCTCTCCCCCGCGGACCGCATGATCGGCTCGGCCAGCCTGTGTTTCGCCGAACGGGGCGTCCCGGTGTTCATCTGCCTGGGTGCGGGCGCTGCGGTATACGCGTTCCTTGCCCAGGAAAATATAGAGCAGACGGAAAAGAACACGAAAAACGCGCTGCTGGAAGTCAGCGGCCTCCCGAAGGACAGCGCGCTTTTGCCCGTGATATTGGAGTTCTACGCGCTCTTTGCCGCGCATGCGCCACTGGACGCGATCTTAAAAAAAGCGGACGCGCTGCGCGCAAAGCTGCGGGGGCCTATCATTTAACCCGGAATATTCTCCCTTGCGAAGCCGCTCTTGGCCGTGCTATACTGATCGCAAATCAAATACAGAGGATTTCAGGTGCCGTAAGACCGGAAAGTTCCGGTCGGCTTAACAAGGAAGAGGGGTAAATTCCCCCACGATCCCGTCGCTGTAGAGGCGGAGCTGCATCAAAGCGTCACTGGGCAACCGGGAAGGCGGATGCGTGCAAAGATGCCTCGAGTCAGAAGACTTGCCTGAAACCCGGTGCAAAGAGCCACGAGGAATGGCGTTCGTACCAAGACTTGCCGCAATTGTTACGGGGGTTTTGTATTTCTTTGCAGCAGGCGTTTGGAATCCCCTTGTATTGTACAGGGGGTTTTTTATATGGAAAAAAAGCGGACGAACAAAAAGCTATGGATACTCGCGGCTGTGGTGGTTGTACTCGTCGCGGCGTTCTTGCTGGTGTATCAGAACTTCGCCGCAAAGCCCGTCGCGGGGGCGAAGGAACTGTCCATATCCATATACCACGGGGACGGCAGCGAGAAGGAACTCACGCTGCATACCGATCAGGAATACCTCAGAGGTGCGCTGGAGGAAGAGAATCTTATTTCAGGAACGGAAAGCGACTTTGGGCTGTATGTGCTCACGGTGGATGGCGAAACCGCGGACGAAAGCCAGCAGCAATGGTGGATGTTTACAATAAACGGCGAGCAGCTCAATACCGGCGTGGATATGACGCCCGTGCAGGATGGTGAGGCGTATGAAATCATCCTCAAGACTGGCTGGTAACCTCCCCTATCCCGTGAGCAGCATCGCGTTGATGGGCGTACTTGGCGCGCTTTTAATCCTTGTGCAGGTGGGGCTTGCGGTGCTGCCCAATATCGAGCTGGTGTCGCTTCTCATTATTCTCTATACGCTGGTATTCGGGAAAAGCGCGTTCATACCGGTGATGATATTCACCCTGGTGGAAGGTCTCATTTACGGCTTTGGCATGTGGTGGCTGAATTATCTCTATATCTGGCCGATTTTGGTTGTGGTTGCGCTGATTTTTAAAAAGCAGCGCAGCCCCGTTTTCTGGGCAATTGCCAGCGCGGCGTTCGGCCTTTGCTTTGGTGCGCTGTGCGCGATTCCGTATCTCTTTATCGGCGGCCTGCCCTCCGCATTCGCCTACTGGGTGCAGGGCATTCCGTTCGATTTGCTGCACTGCTTCGGAAACGGGCTTGCCGCGCTACTGCTGTATAAGCCCCTGTTGAAGCTCTTTGAGCGGCTGGGTATTAGCATGCTTGCAGCGGAATAGGTTATACCTCGTCGTTGAGCAGCACCATATGAATATGGTCCTCCCATACGCCGTTGATTTTCAGGTACTGACGGGAAAGGCCTTCGTTACAAAACCCCAGCTTCTCTACAACGCGCAAAGAGGCCTTGTTTTTGGGCATGATATTCGCCTCGATGCGGTGCAGGCCATAGTCTTCAAACATCATCGCGATACCTCTTTGCAGCGCTTCGGTCATATACCCCTTGCACGTTTCCTGTCCGTCCAGCTTGTAACCCAGAAAACAGGATAAAAACGCGCCGCGGACGATGTTGGAAAAACCAAACATGCCGATGGCCCTATCCTCTTCCTCTTTTTTGAATATCCACGCCCGAAACAGGCGGCCGCTTTCAAAATCGGCTTGTTCCTGAGCTAAAAGTTCCCTCTGTTTCTGCAACGTATAGAACGCTTCCTCCCGCACGGGCTCCCATTCCTCTAAAAACGCGCGGTTGCGCGAATAGTAATCGAGCGTCAGTCCCGCTTGGAATGGGTCGAGCACCTTTAATAAGAGCCTGTCCGTCTCATATACCGTATGCATTGCGTCCTCCGGTTTCATATTGGCTTTACAATGATATAGGCAGAATGCTTTTTTGGCAAGAGCGGGAACTCTCTGGCACAAAAGAAGGCCGGTAACCCGGCCTTCTTTTATCGTGGTCTATTTGTTTTACTTAGCTGCGGCCGCAGCGCTTGTACCAGCCGTAATGCCGGTAGACGCGGCCACCTGCAGCGCGCTTCCCGACATATACACCTGGGAATAATACGGACGGTTGGTCATTTCGCCCGCGGCATACAAGCCTTTGATGGCCGTTCCATCCGCCGTGAGGACTTCCATGGCTTCATTGGTCTTTACGCCGCCAAAAGTTCCCATGTTGCAGGGGAAGTATTTTACGGTGTAGAAGGGACCCGTCTTGAGCGGAAGGCACATTGCGGAGGCCTTGCCCAAAGAATCTTCGACGCCTTCGGAAACCGCATTATAGCTTTCCACCGTGGCGGTCAGCTTTGCGGCGTCCACACCGATGGCGGAGGCAAGCGCCTCGATGCTGTCGGCCTTGAATACGATGGCGTTGTCCACCTTGGGATCCGCCGCCGCAATAAACGGCGCAAACGCTTCGGAACTGTCAAAGAGCATATAGGAACCGCCGGGAGATTTATATGCCGCGTTGTTGTAGACGATTGCGTAATGGTCCGCCTCGTTGGTGAAGCGCTCGCCATCCTGGTTGACGAACATGTAAGTGCCATACCAGTAGAAGCTTGCCATTTCCTGCACCGGCGTCGCAAGGCCAAGGCCGATCATCCAAGGATCTTCATAGAGCGCCGCGCCTACGGCCTCTGCCATCACAATGCCGTCGCCCGTATTGCCCGCACCGGAGACGGAATACTGCACGTAGTCCGCAACCTCAGGCGCAAAGCGCTCGGTAAGTTCCTCGCTTCTGCCAAAGCCGCCCGTAGCAAGCACGACGGATTTTGTATGCAACGTCACAGGGCCGTCTTTGCTTTCCGCTTTCAGGCCCACGACTGCGCCGTTTTCCACAATGAGTTCCTTGGCTGCGGTTTCAAGCAATATCTGTACGCCCAGCTCCTCCGCCTTCGCACCGAGAAAACCGGTCAAAACCGAACCGTTGCCTTCAGGCGCAGGGAAATGCAGGCGCTCCACCGGGTCCACGCCGAAGCCTTCCGGCTTGCGGAATTTGTAACCCAGGGAAAGCAGCCAATCGATGGTATCGGAAGACTTTGCGATGAACTGGTCCACGAGGTTCCAATCCGGGTACATGCTCTGCTCGGGGCTGGTAGCCTGACGTTCTTCCCAAAGCTGCTTCCATGCGGCATCCGTATCCGCAATGCCCGCTTCCTTCTGTACGGTGGTATCCGTAGCGCCCAGGCCGCCGCCGGAAAGCGCGCTGGAGCCGCCGAGCATCGCCATTTTTTCCACCAGAATAACGCTTGCGCCATCTTCCGCAGCCTTCACCGCCGCTGAAAGGCCCGCAAGGCCGCCGCCCGCAACGACCACGTCGGCGGTCAGTTCGGTCGCCTCGCCGCTTGTTTCAGCCGCTTTGGGAGCAAGCGCCGCGGGATCCGCACCTGCCTGCACGATAGCGTCATTGACGGCGGCAATGATACCGTTGCTCGTCATCGTAGCGCCGGAAATGACATCCACCTGCGTAGACTGTGAGGCAAGTATGGCTGCCGGCAGGTTCGCAATCGCTGGATCGCTGATGCCTTCGGTTTCCGCATGCTCCGTGACTTCGATTGCCGTAATAGCGTCCTTGTCAAATGTGACGGACACCACAACATCCCCGTTCATGCCCTTGCCTTTGCCGGTGTAGGTGCCCGGT
>JAEYHP010000014.1 GCA_023409435.1 Bacillota bacterium
CGGAAACCGTCCGCCTGGGCGATATCAGCACCGGCGCATACAACGATTTGCAGCGCGCCACCGAAACCGCGCGCAAGATGGTTGTGGAATATGGCATGACCGACGCGATCGGTCCCGTGTTTCTGGGCGGTCAGGCGGAAGTGTTTATCGCCAAGGATTGGGGGCACCAGCGCAATTTCTCCGAGGAGGTCGCAAGCCGCATCGATATGGAGATACGCCGTATCATGGAAGAACAGTTCGAGCGCGCGCGCGCCTGCATTGAGGAAGATATCGCCGGGCTGGACCGCGTGGCGGAAGCTCTTCTTGAAAAGGAGCGCATAGACGGCGATACGTTCGAACGCATTTATAAGGGCGAAGAACTTCCGGATACCGAAAAGGCGGACGACGCCCCAGCGGGTACGGAGCCGATAAAGACCGATATTGTAGATGATGTGCCGTAATGCGCGTTTCCGGGGCATACCCGGGGGAGCAGCGGCACGGAACAACAGATAAACCGGGCCGCCTGGCATACATGCCGTGGCGGCCTTTTTTCGGGAGAAAGAGATGCAGCTTCAAAATGGAATGACGGGCAAGGTGGAACTGACGGTAACGCATGCGGATACAGCGCTGGCTTTGGGCAGCGGGCTTTTGCCCGTGCTTTCCACGCCGCGTCTCGTCGCGCTGATGGAGCAGGCGGCCTGCCTGGCTGTGGAAGAGGAGATGGAACCGGGGAAAACCACCGTCGGCACCCGCATCGATATCCGGCACAACGCCGCGACGCCGTTAAATATGCGGGCATGGGCGGAAGCGGAGCTGGTTGCGGTGGAAGGCCGCGCGCTCACTTTTCGCATCGAGGCGTTTGACGAGGCAGGCAGCGTCGCAATTGCCGACCATCAGCGGTTTATCGTGGATTCAGAGCGGTTCATGCAAAAGGCAGAGGCGAAAGCAAAATGAGCCTGCGCATGGATCTGCACTGCCACAGCACTTTTTCTGACGGCACCTCAACGCCGGGCGAAATCGTGCGCATGGCGGCAAAAGCGAATATTAAGATTTTGTCGCTGACGGATCACGATACCATTTCCGGCGTTATGGATGCGGTAGCCGCCGGGAAGGAGCAGGGTGTACTTGTGCTACCCGGCATTGAAATGGACAATGAAAGCCCGTTTGAGCTTCATATTTTGGGTCTGGATATCGATATTAAGAATGAACCTTTACAAGAGGCGTTGGCCGAGAGCAGGCGAAGAAGGCAAAAGCGCAACGTAAAGATTTTAAACAAGCTCAGGGAAATCGGCTGCGATGTGCACGATAAGGTGAACGAGGTCTCAGGCGAGGCTACGCAAACGCGCATGCACATTGCCGTTGCCCTGCGGGACGCGGGCTACGCCGCAAACGTCACGGAGGCGTTCCGGCAGTTTTTAAGCATGGGCGCGCCCGCCTATTTTGTGGAGCAGCGGTATACGCCAAAAGAAGTGATCGCGCTTTTGCGCAACGCGAACGGCATCCCCGTGCTTGCGCATCCCTGCCATATCCACCAGGACCCGCACAGACTGGTGGCGGAGCTGGCGGAGCTAGGCATTATGGGGGTTGAGGCGTACTATCCGGCCTCTACGCTGGGGCAGACCGCCGCGTTTGAAAGCCTGGCCGCACAGCACGGCCTCATAGTGACCTGCGGCAGCGATTACCATGGGAAAAACCGGAAGGGGACGCCGCTTGGCTGCGCGTGGCGCGATGTTGCGTGTTTAAGCCGCACAGCGGAGTTTTTTCGTGAAAGGCATAGTGAACGGGTAAGCTATTAGAGGAACTTATTGTGTACACCCTTTCACCGGTTGCCCGCGGGCCGCAATCCTGCTATAATACCCAAGGGCATGCGGAGGTACCGCAATTGGGGCTCTTTCCCGCCCGTATCCGGGCGTTGCTATACAGGGGAAGAAGATTTTAGATCCAGTAAAGAAAAAGGGAGATTAGCCGTCATGTATTCAAGCGGGGGAACAATCAAGATATTCGCAGGGCGCACCGGCCTTCCGTTTGCGAAGAAAATGTGCGCGTATCTTGGTACGCAGGTTGGCGATTCGGAGACGATCGTATTTTCCGAGGGCAATACGTTCGTGCGCATCAATGAATCCATACGCGATAAGGACGTGTACATCGTACAGCCCATCGGAAGACAACCCAACGATGAGTTCGTAGAGCTGTTGTTTTGGCTCGATGCGTTCAGGCGCGCAAGCGCCAATTCCGTTACGGCGATTATCCCGTATTTCAGCTATGCAAAAGGCGATAAAAAGGACGAGCCCCGCGTGTCCATCCGTGCGCGCGTGTGCGCGGAATGCATAGAGCTTGCGGGGGCGGACCGCGTGATTACGATGGACCTTCACAGCCCGCAGGTGCAGGGCTTCTTTAAGAACCCGGTGGATCACCTGTACGCGCAGCCGCTTCTGTGCGAATACGTCAGGCGTCTGGGCCTGGTGGATGAAAATCTTGTAGTGGTTTCGCCGGACGCGGGCTTTGCAAAGCGCGCGCGCCAGTTCGCAAGTGAGTTGGGCTGCTCGGTCGCCATAGGCGATAAGATGCGCTCCGGCCATGATGAAAACGCCAAGGTGCTTGAGATCATCGGCGAAGTCAAAGGCAAGAACTGTCTGATCGTGGACGATTTCTCCATCTCCGGCGGGACGCTCATCGACATCGCGCTTGGCCTCAAGGACAAGGGCGCAAACCACATCTACGCGGCACTTTCCCACAACGTATTGAATGCCAAGGGCATACAGCGCATTGAGGAAAGCCCCATTGAGGTGCTCATTTCCACCGATACGGTCGAATGTCCGGAGGCGAAGAACTCCAAAAAAATCAAGATCATTTCCGCTGCGCCCATGTTTGCGCAGTCCGTCAAAGTGATCCACGACCGCGCGCCCATGAGCAGCCTCTTTAAGCGTGAGTTCACGCAGCGAATGCTGGACGAAAGCTTTTCCGAGCAGATTACGCTTTTAAGAGACTAAGGATTCCGAACCTATTACGGCAAAGCGTTTAGCAGACGTTTTGCCGTTTTTTTGTCTAAAATGCCGCCGGTGATCGCCTGTTGTAGGTAGGCGGACGCATCCAGGCCTGGCGTAAGCCCCGCCATAAAAACGAGCGCGGCGCAGATATCCTGCAGCAGCAGTTTGCGCTGGGTTTCTTTGCATACGGTGACGTCAATCGCCATGAGTATTTTTGCGGCGGCCGTGAGATGCTCCCGCGCGTAAGGCGCCCAAAGCTTTATACTCTGTATGGCCTGCCTGCGCGTCACAAACGATTCGTCATTGCAGCAGGCCATATACCTGTCAAACGCGCCGCCAAAGCGCCCGTCGGTATCCCACCTTGCGTTATGGGCAATCAGCATGAGACTGATGCTGCGCTGGTACGAGTTTTCATCGGTAAGCTTCTTTTCAAATGTCTTCCAATAGGGCATAACGTCCGGAGCCATATCGCTGCGCGCGCACAGGGTCAGGAATGCTGCGTAGCGAAGGGCATCGTCCTTTACCTGCAGCAGCGGGATGAGCGATGCGATGTCGTCCGCCGAAAGCGTCTGTGCATATGCCTCCGGCTCTGCCTTGCCCCGCAGAAGGAGTTCAGCCATATCCATACCGTTTCTCTCCGTTCACCCTATTTTTATATGGATTATAGCATATCCTGGTAAATATTTGAAACGGGATATTGATCTGACGGGGCGAATTTTGCCGTTTCATCTTTCTCCCCTAGGGTATATAAAGAATACGGTGGACGGGTTCCTACGAAAGAGGTGATACCCTTGTATGACAAAAGCGCATCAGAAAAGTCGCAATGGATGAAGGAGGGTGGTTCCCTTGCAGGAAAGCACAATTGAAAACCGTTCGGAAACACAAGCAGATGGAGCGGGATACGGCCCGCCCGGATGCTTTCGTACCGCGGGGTAGTTCAGCCCCGGAGCATAAAAGCGGGCTGGGTCAAATGATTCTTGATACCGGAAAATCCCCGCCGTCCGGCAGGAGGTTCCACCGTTGGCGGTGATCATAAAAAGTGACAACGATGTCGCCCCGCTCCATTGTTCATGAAACGGATCAGCGCGACGTTCGCGGTACATAAAGATCCCCCGAACAGAAGCTGGCTTCATTCCCCCGCAGTTACGCTGCGGGGGAATTTTTGCAGGAAAGACCGTATCCGCCATATTTCGTATTGTTTCCTTATAGGATTTTCAACTTGTTCACAGCAAGGAAGGGCCGGTATCCTTGCATGGTGTTCGGCCATTATGGTACAATTATTCAGGTAGTAACAAAGAAGGCTGTCCGCAGCAAGAGCGAGCGTGGCGGCCTTTTTAGCCAATATACGGGTATCATTGTGGGAGGAGTTGTCATGCGCGCTGTAGACTTGATCGGCAAGAAGCGGGAAGGATATGCGCTTACCGCCGAAGAGATCGATTTTCTGATACAGGGTTACGTCAAAAAGGAGATACCGGATTACCAGATGTCCGCGTTTTTGATGGCCGTCTGCTTTTCCAAAATGGACGCACGGGAAACCGCGGACCTGACGCTTTCCATGATGCGCTCGGGCGACGTTGTGGATCTTTCGGATATCCCCGGCGTCAAGGCGGATAAACATTCCACAGGCGGCGTCGGGGACACTACCACGCTTGTTGTCGCCCCGCTTGTTGCGGCGTGCGGCGGCAAGGTTGCCAAAATGTCCGGCCGGGGCTTAGGGCATACCGGCGGTACGCTCGATAAACTCGAAAGCATTCCCGGCCTTAAAATTGAGCGGCCGATGGCGGAGTTTAAAAAGCAGGTGCAGGAAATCGGGCTTTCCGTGATCGGCCAGTCCGGAAACCTGGTGCCCGCGGATAAGTTCTTATATGCGTTGCGGGACGTGACCGCCACAGTAAAAAGCATTCCGCTCATCGCATCGAGCATCATGAGCAAGAAGCTTGCGGCGGGGGCGGACGCCATTGTGCTCGATGTCAAGGTCGGCACCGGCGCGTTTGTGGAAACGGTGGAGGAGGCAAAGGAGCTTGCCGCCACAATGGTAGAAATCGGCAAGCATTTGGGGCGCCGCGTTGTGGCGGTGATTACGGATATGAACCAGCCGCTCGGCCTTGCCGTGGGCAATGCGCTCGAGGTGCGGGAGGCAGTGGAGCTTTTAAGCGGCAAACTGCCCGAAGGCGATCCGCTCTACGAGGTCTGCATGCTGCTGGCGAGCCATATGCTGCAGCTTTCCGGCCTTGCGAAAGGGGAAGGGGAAGCGCGCGAAAAATTAAGAGCGGCGCTACATTCCGGCGCGGCGCTAGAAAAGCTTCGGCAGATGGTAAGCGCGCAGGGCGGAGACGCCTCCTATATGGACGTTAAAAAGATTAACGAACTGTGTAATGTGAAACGGCATGTGCCGGTTTACTTGGAGGCGGAAGGCGTCATCAAAAGCATGGACGCCGCGAATATCGGCCTTGCGGCGCAGCTTTTGGGCGCGGGCCGCTCCCAAAAGGAGGACGCGATCGATCACGCGGTCGGCCTTGTGATGCACAAGCGCCTGGGCGACGCCGTGAACGCGAAGGAACCAGTCTGCACGCTGTACGTCAACGACGACAGCCGTATGGAGGAAGCGGCGGCAACGCTGAGGAAGGCCATCACAGTAGGCGGCGCGGCAGATAAAATAGAGTCCAAAATGGTTTACGCCGTGGTGGAATAAGGATATTTGGTCAGACGGGGGATAGGATGGAACAGCAAAAAGAGAAACTGCTTATAGCAATTGA
Source organism: Bacillota bacterium (assembly GCA_023409435.1). Taxonomy (GTDB): domain Bacteria; phylum Bacillota; class Clostridia; order Christensenellales; family CAG-138; genus JAEYLA01. The sequence goes on from JAEYHP010000014.1 coordinate 5,723, forward strand.
CGGCAACAGCCTGATGCACCGGGCCTACTATGCGCTTCCGGCCATGACCAGCCGCGAAGGCACGCCCACGGGCGCGCTGCACGGCTTTTTTGGCATGCTTTTAAAGCTGGTGGAAAAGAAGCCGGACTATCTCGTTGTGGCGTTTGATTTGCACGGGCCGACGTTCCGGCATACGGAGTATACGGAATACAAGGCGGGAAGAAGGGAAACGCCGGAGGATTTGCGCCCGCAGTTCCCGCTATTACAGGACCTGTTAAAGCAAATGGGCATTACCGTCTGCACATGCGAAACCTACGAGGCGGACGATATTTTGGGCACATTTGCCCGCATGGCGGAAAAGAAGGGCGTTTCTTCCCTGCTTGTTACCGGAGACAGGGACGCGCTGCAGTTAATTTCCGACAAAACGCATGTCCTTTTGACTAAAAAGGGCATTACGGATACCGAAGAAATGGATACGCAAGCGCTCATGGCGGCCTACGGGCTTACGCCGGACCGCATGCGGGACTTAAAAGGTCTTATGGGCGACAATTCGGATAATATCCCCGGCATTCCCGGCGTGGGGGAAAAGACGGCGGTCAAGCTGCTTGCGGAGTACGGCACGCTTGAAGACGTCCTTTCGCACGCCGAAGAGATCAAGGGCAAGCTTGGCGAAAAGGTAAAGGAGCACGCGGAGCTGGCGCGTTTAAGCTACCGCCTAGGAACCATACACGCGGACGCGCCGCTTACTATCGCGCTGGAGGACAGCGCGTTCGCTCCTTCCCGTATGGCGGGAGGGCTTTCAAGGCTGCGGGAGCTTCAGCTAAACGCCATAGCCAACCGTTTGCCCGCCGCGGAAGAAGCGCCTGCCGCAATGAAAGAGCATAAACAGGGCCCGCGGGAAACCGTGGAGCTTTCGGATATTTCTGCGCTCAAGGGGATATTGGACGAGCTTTTTGGGGCCGAATACCTTGCGCTCCACGCGCAGGGGGAGGAACTGTTCCTTGCCGCGGAAGACTGCAGGCAGTACCGCGTGAGTCTTGCGGGTACGCTGCTGACCCCGGGGCTCGATTTGGGCGAGGTATTGTGGACAATAAAACCCTTGTTGGAAGCCGAAAAACCCAAAAAGCTGGTGTTTGACGCAAAGAAGTGGATGCACCTGCTGTCCCGTCAGGGGATTGTTCTCGGAGGGCTTACGTTTGACGCGATGATCGTGGACTACC
>JAEYHP010000034.1 GCA_023409435.1 Bacillota bacterium
GAAAGGCGAGGTAAGAGCTCACCAGCGGCATGGCGACTTGTCCGCTCTGTAAACCCCACCCGGTGCAAGATTGGAATGGGAGCATATAATGGCTGCCCGCCACGCTCCCCGTAATCGCTGGAGCTTACAGGCAACTGTAAGCCAAGATAGATGGTCATCCTTAGACAGAACTCGGCTTATGGCTTGCTCGCAATCGTTTTATTTATCGGAAAGAAGGTTGTTATGGATTTCTACGAGGTACTCAGCATTCGGCGAAGCGTTCGTGCCTACAAGGAAACGCCTATTGAGGAAGCGGCGCTTAACCGCATACTTGAGGCGGGGCGTCAAGCGCCTTCCTGGATGAACAGGCAATGCTGGCGTTTCGTTGTGGTGCGCGATCCTGCCGTGCGCAAAATGCTTGGCGAAATGGTTGCTAACCCCAACAGCGAATGCTTTGAAAAGGCGCCCTGTGTCATCGCCGTATGCGCCGATCCTTCGGACAGCGGGATCACCGGCGGCAAGGAATATTATATGGCGGATTGCGCGATTGCCCTCACGCATATCATGCTGGCCGCCGCCAATGAAGGCTTGGCCACCTGCTGGGTGGGCACGTTTGCGGAATACCCCGTACGGAATGTATTGCAACTGCCTAAGGAAATTAAAATCGTGGGCCTCACCCCGCTCGGGTACGCCGATGAAGAACCCCCGCCCGTTTCCCGCAAACCGCTTCATGAGATCGTGCATTACGATACCTGGCGGCAGGGTGGCTGAAACTGTTAGAAAGAGTCGAAAGGCTCTTTTTTTATTTGCCTTATTACCGTGCGTTTCATGTTTCACCTGCCTGTTTATGGAATAAAAAAGGATTACTATATCAGTATCCCTTAAGGAGGAATATAAAATGAAAATCGCAGTGATCGGCGCGACGGGCAGGCAGGGGAAGCTGCTGGTAAAAGAGGCGCTGCGGCGCGGGCATGCCGTGACCGCAATCGTGCGCAACGCTTCCAAATTGGAGGAACTCGATGTACGCGTCATTGAAAAGGATATTTTGAGTCTTTCCTATGCGGATTTACAGGATCAGGACGCGATACTCGATGCGTTCGGCGTATGGGTTCCGGAAGAACTGTCCCTATATCAGAGCACATTGGAGCACCTTTCCAACCTGCTCTCCGGCAAGCCCAACCGCTTGCTGGTGGTGGGCGGTGCGGGCAGCCTGTATGCGGATGAAACGCGTACGCTCCGCGTGGTGGAAACGCCCGGGTTCCCGGAAGATTGGAAGCCGATGGCCTTGAGCATGATGGCGGCGTTTGAAGAGCTCAAAAAGCGTGACGATGTGAATTGGACGTTTGTAAGCCCTCCCGCATTTTTTAACGCGGATGGCGAGCGGATGGGCCGCTACCGCCTTGGCGGCGACGTGCTGCTGGTAAACGGCGCCGGAAACAGCGAGATCAGCTATGCGGATTACGCAATCGCAATGCTGGATGAGGCGGAGAGAGGGCAGCATATCAAGGAGCGCATTACGGTGGTTTCTGAATAAAAGTGACCTGTATGTCACGAAAATGTGCCGTTTGCCGGGGCGAGGACAAACTTTTATCAGGAAAGCTTATTGCTTTTGTAATGGTTTTGTGATGAATACATCCGATTCGTTTGGTATACTAAAGTTGCAAATGAGAGTTGCCGATACCCCGATCGTGTTGAAGCAACAGTAGAGCCTCCTTCACCGGAGGCTCTTTTTTTATGTCGAAAAGTAGCTGCGCTACTTTTCGAGTTTTTCCGTGGAGGGCTGACGGAGCAGCCCTCCACGCAAGGTGTCCCATCTGACGCGCGGGTCGTCAGATGGGACGGATTTTTATGAGTGCCCCTCAGTTTTTACGCAAACAGGGCGGCGGAGCGCCCTGTTATGCTGCTTATTTTTTTAGTCTCTGCCCCAAGTACCGTTCCAGCCCCTCTATCGCGTCCCGGGCCGCGGGCGTATCCTTGGCACTGCCCTGGGCCAGCGTGCCTCGCCCGCCGCCGCGGCCATTGAGCGCGGTGTTCACGGCTTGCGCAAGCTCGCCCATATCCAGTCCCACATTTGCGTTACTGGCAAGCACATACTGCAGCTGTTCGTTTTCCACGGCAAGCAGCAGCGCGAGCATATTTGGCTCCTCGCACAGCTTTAGAGCAAGCGGGCGAAGCTGTGCTGCGGGCAGTTCCGCAATGAGGCGTACAATCAATCTCCGCTTGCCTATGGCCGAGGCATTTTTTATTAGCTCGTCCGCAAGATAGCCGGAAACCTTCGCGTACAGCGCTTTATTTTCCCGCTTTGCATTCGCGGCCTCCTGCTGCAATTTGTTGAGCGCGTCCAAAGCATCCTCCGGCTTGCAGGAAAAGCTGCGCGCGATCGCGTCCACAATGCGCTGCTGCGCCTGCGCATGGGTTAGCGCCCGCGCGCCGCAGGCGAACGTCAGCCGCTCGCCGCCCTTGTAGTGCTCGTGCGCCGTCACCTTGACCATGCCGATCTCGCCGGTCGCTTTTACGTGCGTGCCGCAGCAGGTACAACTGTCCCCGCCCGGCATGGCCACGATGCGCACCGTGCCGGTAAGGCCTGCCGCAACTTTCCGCAGTTGCATGCTGCTGAGTTCCTCCGCCTCCACGTAGGTGAGCGTGACGGGCAGGTTCGCGTAGATGAGTTCGTTCGTACGCCGCTCCAGCGCTTCCACATCCTCGTGCGTTAAGGGCTTGTTGAGGTCTACCGTGCAGTAGGTTGCCGCCATGTGGAAACCTACGTTGGCCGCCTCAAAAAGCTCCTTGGCCGCAAAGGAAAGAATATGTTCGCCCGAATGCTGCTGCATGTGGTCGAACCTGCGCGGCCAATCGACAGAGGCTTCCACCGCGCCGCCCACAGGAATGGGCTCCGCGGTGCGGTGCAGCACGCGCTCGCCCTCTTCCATGACGTCCAGGACGGCAACACCGCCGATGCGCCCCGTATCGTGCGGCTGGCCGCCGCCGGTAGGGAAGAGCACGCTTTTATCCAGTTCCACGTCAAACCCGCCATTTGCGGGCGTGCAGGCGGTTACCTGCGCCTGTATGGAGGTCAAATAACTGTCGTCCAGATACAATTTCTCCGTCATAAGGTTCTCCTTTGCGGTTATCCATGCAAATCTTATTTTAAATCAGCCCCAGCGCGCGGAAAACAAATATCCACAGGAATATGCTTGCCACAGAGAACGCGGACGTAAACACCACGATCTCGCTGGCAAGCTCCCCGTCCCCCTTCATGGCGCAGGCCATGGGATAGCTGCTCACCGCAGTGGGCGGCGTAAAGAGCATCATCAGGGCGAACAGGTGCTGATTCCGGAACCCCAGCAGCACGCCGAGCGTAAGCCAGATAAGCGGCACAAATACCAGCCGGGAAAGCGTCGCGGCGGTCAGCGCGCGCCTATTTATTGCCGCGGAAGAAAAACAGAAGGACGCGCCCAGTACAAAGAAGGAAATCGGGGTCGCGCAGTCCGAAAGCGCCCACACCGCTTTCTGCACGGGTGCGGGCAAAGTTATGCCGCTTGCGTTGCAAAGCAGTCCTGCCACGATGGCAAGTATCAGCGGATTGGTGAGTATGCTTTTTAATATCTCTTTCCAATCCGGCTTGCAGCCTTCAAACAGCTTTAAGGAAAGCACGGCGAGCACGTTGAACAGCGGGATGATAAAGGATACCAACACCGTCACGATGGTGATGTTCCCCTCCCCGTACAGGGAAAGCGCCACCGGAATGCCGAACAGCGCCATGTTGGAACGGAGTATGCCCTGTATCAGCACGCCGCGGCGCGGGTTTTCCGGCTCCAGGCGCGGCACAATGAGGTAGAGCAGCACGAACGTCAATACGGTCCCCGCCACCGCAAACGCTATGAGGGAAAGCATGCCCGGCGAAGACAGCGTACTAAGGTCGCTTTCCACCATGTTGCGGAACAGCAGCAGCGGCAGCAACAGCCGGAACACCAGCTTATTCGTCGTCTGCACCCAGGCCGTATCAAGCCCGATGATCCGGCGAAAAGCGTAACCTGCCGCCATCATTAAAAACAGGGGGAGGACGATGTTCAGGGAAAGGAGGAAACTTTCGTACATTTTTTACCTTCTTAAAGCCGCGATCAGTTCGGCGGGATTTTCCCTTTGAATTGCTCGGCCCGGGCAAATAAAGCTTCGATAGTCGACGTTACAGACCAGTATACCACAATCTTCGCGCCGCCACCCGGATTTACGTATATATAAGGGAAAGGGCTTGCAACCCATAGGGCTTTTGGGGTATCGTAATACTTGCGGTCAAAACGCGCGCTACCGTCGCAGACCCACTAAAAAATGGGAGGATTACAGCGTATGCACCAGCCGACATTGGTCATATTGGCAGCGGGAATGGGCAGCCGTTACGGAGGGCTCAAACAGATCGATCCCGTGGACGAATACGGCAACATTATCATAGATTATTCGATATTTGACGCCTTGCAGGCGGGTTTTTCCCGCATCGTATGCATCATCAAAAAAGAAATTGAACGCGATTTTCACGAGGTCATCGGTCCCCGCATTTTAAAGCGGGCCGAACTCGCTTACGCTTATCAGGAACTTACCATGCTTCCCGCCGGTTTTACACTTCCGGAAGGGCGCAACAAGCCGTGGGGTACCGCCCACGCGCTGCTCTGCTGTAAGGATGTGGTGGACGGCCCGTTCGCCGTTATCAATGCCGATGATTATTACGGCAGGTCCGCGTACTCTGCCATCTATTCGTATTTAAGCGCGCCGCACGCGCCGGGCGAATACGCCATGGTCGGCTATTCCGTGGAGAATACGCTTACGGATTACGGCGTTGTGACGCGTGGCGTCTGTGCGGCGAACGAACAAGGGTATCTCAGGAACATCAAGGAATGCTCCGGCATCAGAAAATATGCCCACGGCGGCATGTATGAGGAAAACGGCCGCGAAATATTCATCCCCAAGGGAACGCCGGTTTCCA
>JAEYHP010000051.1 GCA_023409435.1 Bacillota bacterium
AGCCTCCGCCGCCTAAGGGGACGAGTATCTGCCCAGCGGTCGGGAGATCCTGCAAAATTTCGAGGCCCAGCGTGCCCTGGCCCGCGATGACCCTTTCATCGTTGAACGGGTGGATGAATGTCTTACCCGTCTCCTCCACCAGTTTAAGCGCGTGGCAGCAGGCATCGTCGTAGGTATTGCCATAGAGCACCACTTTCGCGCCGTACTGCTCGGTGGCAGTGATTTTCGACAGCGGCGCGCCGGTGGGCATGACGATGGTGCAATTGAGCCCCAGCGCATTTGCCGCGCGGGCCACGCCCTGCGCGTGGTTTCCCGCGGAAGCGGCAAGCACGCCCGCGCGCTTTTGTTCCTCCGTCAATTGCAGCATGCAGTTGAACGCGCCGCGTACCTTGAACGCGCCGGTATATTGCAGGTTTTCGAGCTTGATATGCAGTTCCCCGCCCAGCGGCAACGCCACCTGGGCAACGTCCGTCCGGCGGATATAGGGCGTGATGCGTTCGTGCGCGAGACGCACGTCATCGAGCGTGATGGGCATTGTGCTACCCTCCGATTTTCAGATGTTATACCTGTATCATACCCCTTCCTTCAATATGCTTGCAAGCGCGCGGGCGGCTCCCCTGCGGCAAGCGGAACGAATATATCATATTTGCCCGCTATATCGCGGGCATTCTTTTTTGAACGCCTAAAAATTTCGGTTGACATAACGGTAATATTGTATATAATGTACATATACAATATCGAGGGGGCATCATGCGCATATTGATCAACAATACGGGCGATACGCCCATATATGAGCAGATCGTCTCCCAGATCAAGGCGGCGATTCTCTCGGGAGAGCTGCTGCCGGGGGACGCTTTGCCGTCCATGCGCCTGCTCGCAAAGGAGCTGCGCATCAGCGTCATCACCACCAAGCGCGCATATGAGGAGCTGGAGCGGGAAGGCTTCATCGTTTCCATGACCGGAAAGGGGAGCTTTGTAGCGGAAAGCAATGCGCAGCTGATGCGGGAAGAGCTTTTGCGCCGCCTGGAGCAGGGCATGAGCGCGCTTTTGCCGCTTGCGCGGCAATGCGCGCTGACATTAAACGAATTGCAGGAAATGCTTGCGCTGTTATATTACTCCGACAGTGAATAGTCGGAAAAAAATGCCGCCGGATTTTTGTTGCCAATCAAGGCGGACGACGAAGCCTTGCCGGATCGCAAGGCAAGGAGGACAACGCAGAGTGGCGGCAAAAAGACCAAGCAGGATTTCCGGATAGTTGCTGCCGGAGTAATCAAAGGAGGACCACTATGGCAATATTGGAGATTGAAGGGCTAAGTAAGCATTACAAGGATTTTTCTTTGGATAACGTTTCATTTTCCCTGCCCGCGGGCTGCATCATGGGCTTTATCGGTGAGAACGGGGCGGGGAAATCCACCACAATCAAGCTGATACTGGGGCTGATCCAAAAGGACGCGGGAAGGGTGCGCCTGTTTGGGCGTGAAAACTATCTGGAAAATAAAGACGTATTCGAGCAGATCGGTGTGGTGCTGGACGAAACGGGGCTTCATGACACGCTGACCGTAAAGGACTGCAACGCCATATTCTCCCGCATGTATCGCACATGGAAGCCGGGCGTATTCCGCGATTATTGCGCGCGGTTCTCGCTGCCCGAAAAGAAACAGCTCAAGGAGTTTTCCAGCGGCATGAAGCGCAAGCTTTCCATCGCGGCGGCGCTCTCGCATGACAGCCGCCTGCTGCTGCTCGATGAAGCGACAAGCGGGCTGGACCCTATCGTGCGCGACGAATTGTTGGATGTGTTTCTGGAATTCATACAGGACGAACAGCGCTCCATATTGCTTTCTTCCCACATACTGAGCGACCTTGAGAAGGCATGCGATTATATCGCGTTCCTGCACAAGGGGCGGCTGCTGTTTTGTGAGCAGAAGGATCTGCTGCTGGAGCGGTACTGTGTGTTGAAATGCGCCGAAGAGGAACTAAGACATATCGATCCCACACGCATCCACGGCATACGGCGCAACAAATTTGGCGTGGAAGCGCTTGTGGAACGGACAAATGCGCCAAGGGGCATGCTAGCCAACGCGGCGGGGATAGAAGATATCATGCTGTTTTTATCCAGGGGGGAAAAACAATGAAAGGCTTACTGCTAAAGGACCTTATCAATTTAAAAAGCACGGTGCGGCTGTTTGTGGTGTTCCTGCTCGTATTCGCGGTACTCATCCTCACCACGGGGGATTTGGGGAGTTATTCCTTAAGCATCGTCGTGCTTTCCGCCATGCTGCCTTTTACCGCCATGGCGCTCGACGAGCGCGCAAAATGGGACCGCACGGCGCTTTGCGCGCCCGTTAAGCGCAGTACGCTTGTGCTCTCCAAGTATATTCTGGGCCTGTTGCTGCTTTTCATCGCGCTGTGCGCGGGGTTTATTCTGGGTTTGATCGGTGGGGCAGAAATCTCCGTACTGCTCTCACAGCTCTTTCTTCTCGGACTATCCGGCGTACTGATGCTTTGCATCATGCTGCCGTTGATGTTCCGGTTTGGCGCGGAAAAGGGGCGCATCGTGCTGATGCTGATCATGGCCGCCTTGTTTGCGGCCTCCGCACTTGCGCTCAACGCGCCGGAAATGGCGCTTCCCGGCAGGAGGGACCTGATGGATTATGCGCTTATCCTGGTTGCGACCGTGATTGCAGCGTTTGTCCTTTCCGCGATGTGGTCCATCCACATTTACAACAAAAAGGAGTTTTCCTGAGTAAGTAAAGAATAATTTCAGACAAGTAAACGGGGGCTGTCGCGCGAAATGCATACAATGCATATGAATTCAGTGCACCTAGCGCGACAGCGGGTTCGGTGCTGCGAAGTAGCAAAAAAGGGCGCCAATGGCGCCCTTTGCACCCGAATGGTACATTCGGGTATCTATCAAGGATTGATGTCATGCTATGCATGACAACCGATAGAACCCCGGGGTTTCTCCTGTGGAGAAACTTCCCTGCAATATACATGGAACATGTATATTGCTACAGTCCCCGTCCTTATGGATGCATAAGCTATACCAATTCCGCCAGCCGCTCCACCGCCACAAAGATGTTAGAGATCTCATACCACGTGGCAAAATCCACAGAGCCGGTAACGGGAAGATTGAATACTTGCTGGAACGTTCGCACCGCCCGCTGCGTTTGTTCCCCAAAAGCTCCGTCCACGCGCATTTTGTTGATGGCAGGGTAATTGTCTGCAATGGCGTTGAGCTGCTCCTGTATGGTGCGCACGGCGGGGCCGGTGGAATTAAGCGTAAGCACAACGCCGGGGAAGGACATGGGCACGCCGGATACGCGCTCGGCCTGCTGCAAAAAAACGTTGTTTCCATAGTAATACCGGAGGATGGAAAGCGCATCATACCCCTGTTCGCCCAAAGTATTTGAGCCCCACTGCGAGAGCCAGCGCGGGCACTGCACCCTGGACCCATCGCAGTACTGCGTAAAGAGCGGTTGACGGATGCCGGGCCGGGTGATATAGGAGGTAAACAGCTCGTCGACGATGACGGAGATGCTGTCGTAAATATTCCGCCCGTAGGTAAACGCCTGATCATACGCAGTGGAATTGGTGATGGTAAAATCATACCCCCGGCCGCGGTACCACTCCGTATATACGCGGTTGAGCGTAAAGGAGAGTATGACAAGCACGTTGGCGCGGATCGTCTGCTCCGGCCAGGTAGAATAGATCTCGCAGCTTGCGACGTTCTTGATATAATCCTTAAACGGAATCCAGACATTCTGTGCGTCGGAATTCGGCACGCCCAGATGCACGACAATAAACTCGGGTATGACGGGTTGGGGCAACACGACCAGGCCCTCGCCCTCGGGAAGCGGCTTCACTTCCTCTTCCGGTATTTTGGGCGGGAATATACCATAGAGCGTGTGCGCGTCAATATAAATATCCTCCACGGGCCGCCGGTATACAACGCTCGGCCGCAGGGTAATGGTTTGGAACGCAGTGCTGGCCGGTAAAATCTGCATGCCCTCCACGCGGATGGCCTGAAAGCCTTCCACGTTCACATATGCGTCGTATTCAGCGTATGGGCGGGGGTTATCCGGGGAAAGCGAGTAATTAAGCGGCGGCGTATTGAGCTCAATTACCGGTGTCTCACCGGAGATGTCCGTCGTGAGCTCAAGGATCGGCTCCATCTGGCCCCGGTTTGTGAGGAGCACCTGCGCGTTCGGAACCGGGTCCCCCACATCCTCTACAACCACTTGGATCTGCAGATAACCTGTTGTGACTTGATCTGCGACCTCATTCACCATCTCCATATATTCTCACCTCTCGTTATCCTATGCGCACCGGTGGCCTTTGTATGAGCGCCGCCCGTCAAATTTTATCCAGCTTATGACATCCCTGTGCAAAACCTGTGCATATAGATAAAAGCGGGCGACCGGAACATACGGATTTGCTTTGCTTTTCACGCAACCTGGCCGCTTCTTTTCTTAAGGAAGCATCATAGAATATACATAATGGCATACGTCACTCACGCATGCCGGAAGGGCAGGGAACCGCAATGAGCAGTATGCCGCGTTCTACGAGTCTGACTTCCCCGGCCTCCCCGCCCCCCGCAGGAGCTCCGGAATACTGCCCAAGCCTAAGCGGTACCGGCCCGGAATATATTGCCCGGTACCTCCGGCACTATACCTACCTGTGGACAACATCCGGCCATTCCTTCTGGGTTTATCCCTTAGCCGTAACAAATGACCGGCTTATCGCCTACGCGTGGGACAATGAAGGCTGGCAGCTTGTGCAAATGGAGCTTGCGGCTATTGACAGCATCTATTAGGGGGCGGCCATGCTACAAGGAAACATTCCCGGAATACCTGCAAATGTCGGCGCCTATATCAGACAGGGGCAGCCGAACGAGCTAGTTGAGGTGATTGTAAAATTCACCGGGGATATTGCGCGCGTCGCGGCGTCGGTTGGCGGTGTGGCGGAGCTTTTAAGCGATAATTTCGCCATTGTAACCCTCCCCCTTGGACAGCTGATACCCCTGTACGCTTACCCGGAAATTGAATATGTCGAGCTGCCCACAACGCTGACGTTTGTGCTGAGCCGAAGCCTGAGCCACGCGTGCATCACATACGTGCAAAGCGATTTCGGCTTTGCGCTGCGGGGCGACGGCGTACTCATAGGCATCATCGACTCCGGCATCGATTATACGCACCCGGACTTTCGCAACCCGGACGGCACCACGCGCATCGCGTTTTTATGGGACCAATCCATAGACGGCGCGCCGCCTGCGGGTTTTTTGCACGGCACGGAATACACCGCCGCTGAGATTAACGCGGCGCTGCAGGCGACCGACCCATACAGCATAGTCCCCAGCAGGGATAACATCGGCCACGGCACGGCGGTGGCGGGGATAGCGGCGGGCAACGGCCGCGCAAGCCAGGGCGTGCAGGTGGGGGCGGCGCCGCAGGCGACGCTTGCGGTCGTCAAACTCGGGGATATCGACGACAGGGCGACCACGCGTTCCACTCAGATCATGCGCGGCATCCGATATCTGTATGACAAAGCGGAGCAGTTGAACATGCCGCTTTCTCTCAATCTGAGCTATGGCACCAATTTTGGCGCGCACGACGGAAACTCTCTGTTTGAAAGCTATATCGACGATATGGCGGACTTGGGGCAATCGGTCATCAGCGTAGCAACGGGAAACGAGGGGGCGGCAGGCCACCACTTTTCCGGGCGGGTGCTTGAGGACGGGCAGGTGACGGTGGAATTTTCCACCTCCGGGCTGGTCAATGAAATCTATATGCCCGTATGGAAAAATTTTGTGGACACGTTTTCCTATGAGCTGATTTCCCCCAGCGGAAGAACGACGGGAGAAATCCTGCCCGTACAGAGCGCAGTGAACGTGATACTCGATAACGTGCAGGTGGATTTGTATTTCGGGCAGCCGACGCATTACCAGCTGGCTCAGGAGAACTATTTCCGGTTCCGCGGCGTTTCGGGCCGCCCCATTCCGCAGGGCGTATGGACGCTGATTATCCGAGGGCTGGACATCGTAGACGGCAACTTTGACATCTGGATGCCCACCGCGGACGTCGTCTCGGCCGGAACCGCGTTTTTGCAGCCGGACACATCCGTCACCCTGACAATCCCATCCACGGCGCAAAATGTAATTTCGGTGGGAGGGTACAATTCGCTTATCGGCACCAGCGCAGAGTTTTCCGGCCGTGGCGATACGCGGTTTATCGTATTTACAAAGCCGGACCTGGTAGCGCCCGCCGTGGCGATCACAACGGCACGGGCGGGCGGCGGCTATGATACGTTTACCGGCACAAGTATGGCGGCCCCCTTTGTAACGGGAGCCGCGGCGCTGATGATGCAATGGGGAATCATACAGGGCAACGATCCGTTCCTGTACGGGCAGCGCGCAAAGGCCTTTTTACAAAAAGGCGCGCGGCGCGAACAGGCCATCGCCTTCCCCAATACCATCTGGGGATACGGTACGCTGTGTCTGAACAACACCATGAATTTGCTTGTGGAATACCTGCAAAGGGGAGGGCCCTCCGCATGATAGATCCTTCGCTTGGCGCATTCATCGACGATCCGAATACGGTAAATTTTGTTGCGCGCAATTCTCAGTATTTTGCCGATTTTCTGACCGCCAACCCGCAGATCGTCCCCTCGCAGCTGATTGCCGGCCGGTACTTGATCATATACGCCAACCGCAGTCAGATCCCGGTCATTACACAGGCGCTGGGCACCGCGTTCATCAGTTCCCTTCCGCTTGTGATGGGGCTATTGGATACCGCGGCATTGGAAGCTGCGGGCATTTTGCAGGTACAGGAGCAGCCCTATCTTGATCTTCAGGGCAGGGGCGTGCTGGTGGGCATTGTGGATACAGGGATCGATTACACGCAGCAGGCGTTTATCAATGAGGACGGCACAAGCAAGATATTGTACCTGTATGATCAAACGGTGCGGGGCAACACGCCCGAAGGATATTTTATAGGAACCGAATATACGCACGAGCAATTAAACCTCGCCCTGCAATCCGAGGACCCGTACAGCGTGGTGCCGCAGCAGGATCAGGTAGGTCATGGGACATTCCTGGCGTCCATCGCCGCAGGCAGGCGCATAGGCCAAAATGTGGGTGCTGCACCCGAGTCGGACCTGATTGTGGTGAAACTCCGGCAGGCCAGCCAGTATTTTCGGGAACTGTTTCTTGTCCCGCCGGACCAGCCCAACGCGTATGAAT
>JAEYHP010000136.1 GCA_023409435.1 Bacillota bacterium
TCGATTCCTACAACAGCCAGAAAAGCCTGCGGGAACAGCTCAAACGCGATCCGTTTACGGGCCTGTATAACCGCAGGACATATGAAGAATTCCTGCCCAAGCTGATGTCCGAATGCAAATCCTCAAACACCTGCCTGTCCCTGGCGGTTCTGGATCTGGACAACTTTAAGGAGATCAACGATACCTATGGCCACGCTGCCGGGGATAAGGTATTGCTCCGGTTGGCCCACATTTTAATGAGCAATCAGAACGCCAATATCCAAGCATTCCGCCTGGGCGGGGAAGAATTTGCGCTGCTGCTTAAGGAATATTGCATGCATGACGCTTATAAAGTATGTGAAGGAATCCGGTCCATCATGGAGTCCTCTTCGGTACCGGATGTTTCCAACAAACGGGTGACATTCAGCTGTGGCCTGATGTGTATGAACGAGCAGCATGCCGACCCGGTCAGTCTCTTTAAAGCCGCCGATTACGCGCTGTATCAGGCGAAAAACAGCGGAAAGAACTGTACTGTGTCCTATAATAAACCTACTGAATGTATGAAGACGCAAGGGGCGAAAAAGGTTTCCGCAGAAGGGTAGTCATTTAGAACCGATATGCCACATTCTTAGATTTAGGAGGTACTTCTTATGACGGCTGCCACCATACGACCCGTGCAGCGGGGGGAACTGGAGCATTGCGCGGAACTCATCCGGCAAAGCTTTTTGACTGTGGCGGAGGAATTCGGCCTGACGAAAGAGACCTGCCCGTCCAACGGTGCGTTCCTTGAAACGGAGCGCCTGGTTGCGGATTGGGAGGGCGGCGCCAAAATGTACGGCCTGTACCGGGAAGGCGAGCTATGCGGCTTTATGGAGCTAAAGGATAAGGAGAACGGGCTCTTTACTTTAGAAAAGCTTTGCGTCCCCCCTCCTTACCGGCATTTGGGCTTCGGCACGAAGCTTTTGGATGTTGCCAAGGCGGAGGCCGCAGCCATGGGCGCAAAGAAAATCTCTATCGGCATCATGGAAAACCATGTTGTACTGAAAAGCTGGTATGAAAAATATGGCTTTGTTTCCACCGGCACAAAGCAATTTCCCCACCTGCCGTTTTTGGTGGGGTTTATGGAGCTGGAGCTGTAAGAAACAGATAATGACCAAGCAAAAGGAGCCACGTTTTTTGCGGGCGCTCCTCACCTCATCAGCCCCTCCGCTGTCATCCTGAGCGAAGCGAAGGATCTTGAAGCGCCTATATAAGGGTGTATGACGGGAGCCAGATTCTTCGCCCTTGGCTCAGAATGACAGACGACAAGGTTTATTGACAAGTAAAAGGAGCCGCGTTTTGTACGCGGCTCCTTTGTGTGGCAAAATGCCACTTTTACATCTCGTTGAGCTTCTTGTAATACTCGATCTTGTTCTTCGCTTCCTGCTCGGCACGGGCAAAGAGCTGCTCGGCGGCTTCCGGATTCTGCTTCTGGAGGGATGCGTAGCGAACCTCGCCCAGTATGAACTCGGAGTAGGAGGACTTGGGATCCTTGCTGTCGAGCACGAACGGGTTCTTGCCTTCGTCCGCAAGATTCGGGTTGTACCTGTAGAGCGGCCAGTAACCGGATTCCACGGCCTTCTTCGCTTCCGCCTGCGACTTGCCCATGTTGATGCCATGGTTGATGCAGGGCGCGTATGCGATGATGATGGACGGGCCCTTGTAGGCTTCCGCTTCCGTAATGGCCTTGAGCACCTGGGCCTGGTTCGCGCCCATGGAGATCTTGGCGACATAGACGTAGCCATAGGACATGGCCATCATGCCGAGGTCCTTCTTGCTGGTACGCTTGCCGGCCGCCGCGAACTTCGCCACGGAGCCGGTGGGGGTGGACTTGGAGGACTGGCCGCCGGTGTTGGAGTACACCTCGGTATCCAGTACCAGCACGTTCACATCCTCGCCCATGGCGAGCACGTGGTCCAAACCGCCGTAGCCGATGTCATATGCCCAGCCGTCACCGCCGAATATCCAGATGGACTTCTTGACGAGAAGATCGGCCATATCCGCAATCTGCTTCTTGAGCGGGTTGCCTTCGCCGCCGGATACAAGCGCCTTTACGGCTTCCGCTGTGCGCTTGCTGCCTTCGGCGTCGTCCTTGTTATCTAACCAATCCTGCAGGACCGCTGCGTCGGCCTCGGAGCTTATAGCTTTGAGCTCTGAGATAACCTCGGCGAGCTTTGCCCGCCTGTGGTTGACAGCCAGGTTGATGCCGAAGCCGAATTCCGCGTTATCCTCAAAGAGCGAGTTCGCCCATGCGGGACCCTGGCCCTTTGCGTTTACGGTGTACGGGCAGGTCGGCGCGCTGCCACCGTAGATGGAGGTACAGCCGGTGGCGTTCGCGATGATCATCCTGTCGCCGTAAAGCTGCGTGATGAGCTTGATGTACGGCGTTTCGCCGCAGCCCGCGCACGCGCCGGAGAACTCGAACAGCGGCTGCAGGAACTGGCTGTTCTTGACGGTATTGGGCTTCATGTCGAGCTTTACTTCAGGCAGGGAGAGCGCGTATTCCCAGTTCTTCTCTTCCGTCTCCACAAGCTCGGTCAAGGGCGCCATGACAAGCGCCTTCTGCTGCGCCTTGCCCGGGCAGACGTCCGCGCAGTTGCCGCAGCCGGTGCAGTCGAGCGGGGAGATCTGAATCTTGAACTTGAGGCCAGCAAGCTCCTTGCCTATGGCGTTGAGCGTCACAAAGCTTTCGGGCGCGCCTTCGAGATCTTCAGGCTTCGCCACAAACGGACGGATGACCGCATGCGGACATACATAGGAGCACTGGTTGCACTGGATGCAGTTTTCGGGGATCCACTTGGGCACATCCACGGCGATGCCGCGCTTTTCATAGCGGGTGGTGGCGGTGGGCACAAAGCCATCCGCGGAGAGCTTGGAAACGGGCAGGCTGTCCCCTTCCTGTGCGAGTATGGGCTTGATGAAATCATGGAAGTAAGCATCGTCCGTGGTGGAAATCGGGGTAGCGCCGGTTGTGGCGTTCGCCCAAGCCTCGGGGTACTTGATTTCCACCATGGCGTTCACGCCCGCATCGATAGCATCGTAATTCTTCTTGACGATTTCGTCGCCTTTCTTGCCGTAGGACTTCTTGGCGGCGGCCTTCATGTAGTCGACTGCTTCCTCAACAGGGATGACGTTCGCCAGCTTGAAGAACGCGCTCTGCATGATGGTATTGATGCGGCCGCCCATGCCGACTTCGCGCGCAAGGGTGATGGCGTCGATGTTGTAGAACCTCAGCTTCTTCTTCGCGATGGTACGCTTCATCACGGCAGGCAGCTCATGCTCCATTTCCTCCACCGTCCAGGGGGAGTTCAGCAGGAACACGCCGCCTTCCTTGATGTTTTCGGTCACGGCATAGCGCGTGACATAGGAAGGATTGTGGCAGGCCACAAAATCCGCCTGGGTGATGAGGTACGCGCTCTGTATGGGCTTTTTGCCAAAGCGGAGGTGGGAAACCGTGAACCCGCCGGACTTCTTGGAGTCGTAGGCGAAATAGCCCTGCGCGTACAGCGGCGTATGGTCGCCGATGATTTTAATGGAGTTCTTGTTTGCGCCAACCGTGCCGTCCGAACCCAAGCCGTAGAACTTGCAGGCGATGGTGCCTTCGGGCG
Source organism: Bacillota bacterium (assembly GCA_023409435.1). Classification (GTDB taxonomy): domain Bacteria; phylum Bacillota; class Clostridia; order Christensenellales; family CAG-138; genus JAEYLA01. The sequence continues at coordinate 3,627 of JAEYHP010000136.1, forward strand.
CGGGGTTGATGTGGTCCACCACGTCGAGCGAGAGGTTCGTGACGTCATCCACAATACCCACGGTGAAGTGGTTCCTGGGAGAAGCGGCATCGAGGTTGTCGTACACGGCCTTGATCATGGCGGGCGTGAACTCCTTGGAGCCCAGGCCGTAACGGCCGCAGATAATCTCTTTATCGGTGACGCCGGCTTCCTTGAACGCGGCCACGACGTCCGTATACAGGGGTTCGCCCAAGGAACCGGGCTCCTTTGTGCGGTCCAGTACGGCAATCTTCTTCACGCTCTTGGGGAGGGCGGCAAGGAATTTATCCGCCGCAAACGGGCGATAGAGGCGAACTTTCAATACGCCGAGCTTTGCGCCCTTCGCATTGAGGTAGTTGATGGTCTCCTCGCATACGTCCCCGCCAGAGCCCAGGATGATGATGACCTTCTCCGCGTCGGGCGCGCCGACATAGTCGAACAGATGATACTTGCGGCCCGTCAGCTTGCCGACCTCTTCCATGTAGTGCTCGACAATGGCGGGCACGGCGGCATAGTATTTGTTCGCGGCTTCGCGGCCCTGGAAATAGATATCCGGGTTCTGCGCGGTACCCGCCTGGTGCGGATGCTCCGGGTTGAGCGCGCGGGAACGGAATTTTGCCAAAGCCTCGTAATCGAGCAGCTTCTCCATATCCGCATAATCGATATCCTCGATTTTCGATACTTCGTGGGAGGTCCTGAAACCGTCAAAGAAATGCAGGAAAGGTACGCTTGCCTTGATTGCGGAAAGATGCGACACCAGCGCCAGATCCATGACTTCCTGCACGGAAGCGGAGGACAGCATGGCAAAACCGGGCTGGCGCGCGCCCATTACGTCGCTGTGGTCGCCGAATATGGAGAGCGCGTGGGCGGCCAGAGCACGGGCGGATACATGGAACACGCCGGGCAGCAGTTCGCCTGCAATCTTGTACATATTGGGGATCATCAGCAGCAAGCCCTGGGAAGCGGTGAACGTGGTCGTGAGCGCGCCCGCCGCAAGGGAGCCGTGCACAGCGCCCGCCGCGCCGCCTTCGCTCTGCATTTCAGCCACGCGCACCGGCTGGCCGAAAATGTTCTTGCGCCCTGCCGCAGCCCATTCGTCTGCTACTTCCGCCATGTTGGAGGAAGGCGTGATGGGATATATCGCAGCGACTTCTGAAAACGCATATGCGACATGCGCTGCAGCGGTATTCCCATCGATGGTGACGGTTCTTGGCATATTGTACCTCCTGAGTGATGATTATTTGAATTGCCGTCTTAGAATGCAACAGATTCCATGTAAAAAACGACAGGGTCGAAACCCATACTTATTATAGTGGCGCGCTTATGGAGTGTCAAGGAACGCTTGCCCGAAAATGCCCATGAATCCTAAAGATTTTACTTTCCCGATACTTTAGGAAAATAGTTTTTCCTTATACCTGTCCAGCAGGAACAACAGTGGCATACCCAGTACATAGCAGGCGATGATTTGCCCTGCGGCGACATAAAGCGCGCACACCAGGTAGGATGCGCCCACCTGGTAGACGTCCGAAAGCAGCCACCCCACCACCAGCGCGTTGACGATGACGGCCGGAGCGGGAGCAAGCCAGCGCCCCGCCTTGGATGGAATACGCTGGGAGATCGCATACGACAAATAAGCGGCGACCAGCGTAGCCAGGCTGCCGAATATCACGTCAAGCGGCAAAACTCCCACTGTAAACATCATAATGATGTTTGCCACCAGGCAGCCCACAAACAGGCCGGGAACGGCCGCGGGCGTAAAAAACGGCAGGATGCTGAGCGCCTCGGAAATGCGGCACTGGAGCAGCCCGGAGCTGATGGGCGCTACCAAGTATGTCAGCACAAAGTAGATCGCGGCGATCATTGCGCCCTGGACCAGGTATTTGATTTTCAAGTTGCAACCTCCAGAAGTTTTCTGATATTTTTGCGTCCTCTTTCAAGCACGCTTTCTTCATCTACTCCGACAAGCCTTCCGTCCCGAACCCGGACGCGCCCGTTGACAATTGTATAATCAACCGGCCTATGGTACCCCACGGTACCGAAGAGGTTCATTGGGTCAAGCTCCGCTCCCAGCATCTCGAGCCTGTCCTTTTTAATCAAAAACGCGTCGGCCCCAAAGCCGATTGCGATCTGCCCAAGCTTCTCCCTGCCCAGCACCTGCGCGCTGCCGCGCGTGGCAATTTTCAAAAGATCATAGCCGGTGGGCGCTTCCTTGCCGTATGTGAGCCGGTGCAACAGGTAGGCCGTGCGGATCTCCGCAAGGAGGTTGGAACAATCGTTGCTTGCGCTGCCGTCCACCGCGAGGCCAAGGGGAACGTGAAGGCGCAGCATATCCGGCACGCGGCACACGCCGGAGGAAAGCTTCATGTTGGAGGCGGGGCAATGCGCAACCCCCGTGCCGCTTTCCGCCATATGTTCTAATTCTGTGTCGTTTAGGTAAATGCCATGCGCGTACCAGACGTCCGGCCCTGTCCAGCCCACGCTTTCCATGTATTCATACGGGCGCATGCCGCGCGTTTCACGCATGAACGCTTCCTCGTCCTTGGTTTCACAAAGGTGCGTATGCAGACGTACTTTGTATGCGCGCGCGAGATTTGCAGATTCCCGCAAGAGATCCTCCGTGACGGAAAACGGCGAGCAGGGCGCCAGAGTCAATTGGCGCATGGCATAGGGGCCGCCATCATGGTAGGTTTCAATGAGCCGCCTGCTGTCCGCTAATATGGCGTCCAAATCCTGCACCACGGAATCGGGCGGGAGGCCCCCGTCCTTTTTAGACAGGCTCATGCTGCCGCGCGTGGCGTGCATGCGGATTTTAAGCTCGTCCGCCGCGGCGAACTGCGCATTGATCAGCTCCCCCGCCGCAGCCTTGGGGAATACGTAATGATGGTCGAGGCAGGTCGTGCAGCCGTAGCGCATGAGTTCCCCCATCCCCGCAAGAGAGCTTAGGTACACCGTCTCCTCGTCAAGATTTTTCCATATTTCATAGAGGGTCTTGAGCCAGTCGAACAGCTCCATGTTCTGCACGTTGGGGATGTTGCGCGTAAAGTACTGGTAGAGATGATGATGCGTGTTGATAAGGCCGGGGTACATACAATACCCCGTACCGTCCAGCACTTCATCCGCCGCAGGGGCGTTTGCGGAGATATCGGCAATTACGCCGTCCTTGCAATATACGCTGACGTTATGAAGCACGGCGTCCCGATTATCACAGGTCACCAGGGTATCTACATTCTTAATAAGAAGGGAAGGCATGAACGGGTCCTCTTTTCAGGGAAAAACATTATATCCCTATTCTTTTTCTGCTTTCATGAACGGAGCATGGGCAGATATAGTATACCACAGGAATTCCTGTTGACAAAGCGGCAAACAAGGCATATTCTTGCATTAGATATTTAGATAACTATCTAAATACATCCGTCTTTAGGAGGTGTTCCCGTGGGCGATACCTGGAATGCGCTGGCTGACCCGACGCGGCGGAAAATACTCGACCTGCTGCGCAAGGGCGATAAAAACGCGGGGGAAATCGCGGAGCAGTTTTCCATAAGCAAGCCTTCCATCAGCCATCACTTGAATACGCTGCGGGAGGCGGGCCTGGTGGATGCCGAAAAGAAAGGCCAGAACGTAATATATTCCCTCAACACCAGCGTGTTGCAGGATATGATGCAGTTGATCGCATCATTGGTTGACAAGGCGCTTTAGCCATGCTGTTGGGACTTTTGATGATGTACATTTCAAATTCCCTCCCCACCATCAAACAAAACCGCTGGTATGGAATCAAGGTATATTGGACGCTTAACAATGAGGAGGTATGGAAAAAGACTCACCGCTTTGGCGCGTATACCGGCATGGCGGGCGGTTTTCTCGCGCTGCTGGGCGGCGTCCTCGCTGTAATCCATGATTCTCCCCTGATTGCGGCTTTTGCCGTATTTGCAGGAATCATCGGCATGGGCGTCATTCCCATTCTTTATGCGGCGGTTATTTATAAAAAGCCGCATCCTGAAAATGAGGAGAATATTGATTGACAACCGTGTGAATAGGATGTAATTTGTACAAGGAACCTTTCTTGAAACGTATCCCGGCTCTTGCAACAGCCGGGATCGCATATTTCATTATATGAAAAGGGGATTGTATATGAAAGTCGGCTGCGTAAAGGAAATCAAGAACAACGAATCCCGCGTGGGGATGACGCCGGACAACGCGCAGGAATACTGCGTACACGGGCACCAGGTGTTCATACAAAAGGGCGCGGGCCTACAATCCGGCTTTTCTGACGAGGAATATGCCGAAAGCGGCGCTGTGGTAATGGATACCGCGGCGGAAGTATGGGCGGTCTCCGACATGATCGTAAAGGTCAAGGAACCGCTGGAGCAGGAATACCCGTTCATGCGCGAAAACCAGATCATATACACCTACTTGCATCTCGCGGCGGACAGAAGCCTGACCGACGCCCTGCTCAAGCAGAAATGCAAGGGCGTCGCCTACGAAACGCTGACCGACGCGCGCGGCGCGCTGCCTCTGTTGAAGCCCATGAGCGAAATCGCGGGGCGGCTGAGCGTGATCGAAGGCGCACGCTGCATGGAAAAACCGTTTGGCGGCTGCGGCGTGCTGATTTCCGGCGTGCCCGGCGTGCGCAAGGCGAAGGTCGTGGTAGTAGGCGGCGGCATCGTAGGCACCAACGCCTCCAAAATGGCGCTGGGCCTGGGCGCCGACGTCACCATAATGGACGTTAATTTGGACCGGCTGACCGAGCTTGACAATATGTTTGACGACAAGCTCAAGACCATATACTCCACCAATTCCGCGCTTGAGCGCGAGCTTTCCGACGCCGACCTCGTGATAGGTGCGGTGCTCATCCCGGGTGCTTCCGCGCCCAAGCTCATCAAGCGCCACATGCTCAAATGCATGAAGCCCGGCGCCGTGATCGTGGATGTGGCTGTGGACCAGGGCGGCTGCGTGGAAACCACGCATGCCACCACCCACGACGCCCCCACGTTTATTGTGGACGGTGTAGTACATTACTGCGTAGCCAACATGCCGGGCGCGGTTCCCCACACCTCCACGCTGGCGCTCACCAACGCCACGCTCGCCTATGGCCTGAAAATCGCGGACCTGGGGCTGGAAGCGGCGGCGGCCAAGAACCGCGGCATACTCAACGCGATCAATACCTATGCCGGCAAATGCACCTACAAGGGCGTGGCCGACGCATTGGGCCTTTCGTATACCGACTCGGCATCCGTGGTGCTGGCGGGGTAAAGCAAAAATTTCATACGAAGCAAAACGGAGGGGCGGTTTTTACCGCCCCTCCGTCCGTCAACAAAGGGTTACGTTGAGGGCTCTGCCCTCAAACACCTGCTTAGGACCGTAACGGCCCTAAGCACCCATTCCCGGGGACGCCCTAAAATAGGGCGTCCCCGACGAAAGGGACTCCCAAGGGACGTGTCCCTTGGGTGGGAGGTTCGGGGGCAAAGCCCCCGAAAAAAGGGGTTATCTACGCACCCCCTTTGTTTGATTTTGGCCCGCTTTGCTTATAATGGAACTATGCGGGAAACAGCCATGTATTGCATGCCCCGCAACCAAATTTATTCCCCCAAATAATAGCAAGAGGTGAACCGCATGTTTTCTCAAAGAAAGAAGCTCAATAACGGCGTGGAGATTCCCCTTCTGGGCTTAGGCGTATTCCAAATTCCTCGGGGCGCCAAAACCGCGGAGGCGGTGCGCAGCGCGCTTGTTTCCGGCTACCGGCATATCGATACCGCAGCCATATATGGCAACGAGCAGGACGTCGGCGCCGGTATAAAGCAGAGCGGCGTTAATCGCGAAGAGATTTTTTTGACCACCAAGCTGTGGAATGACGATATGCGAAAAGGCCGCATGCACGAGGCCTTTTTTGAAAGCCTTGCACGGCTCCAGACGGATTATGTGGACCTGTACCTAATCCATTGGCCCGTGGAGGGCAAGTATATGAACAGCTGGAAGGCGCTTGAAGAGCTCTACGCAGAAAAGCGCATCCGCGCCATAGGCGTGAGCAACTTCCACAAGCACCACCTGGAAGATATCCTCTCCATCGCCCGCGTTACGCCCGCGGTGAACCAGATCGAGCGCCACCCGCTGCTTTCCCAAATGCCGCTTATCCAATATTGCGAGAATCTCGGCATCGCAATCGAAGCCTACAGCCCGCTCGGCGGCACCGGCGGAACGCTGTTGAACAACGAGGTACTGCATAATATCGCAAAGAAATACGATAAGTCCCTCGCGCAGATCGTGCTGCGGTGGAACGTGCAGCGGGGTATTATCGTGCTGCCCAAATCCATGCACGCGGAACGAATCAAATCAAACGCGGAGATCGACTTTATGCTAAACGAAGAGGATATGGCTGAAATCGACGCGCTCAACCGCGACGAACGCGTCAACGCCGACCCGGACCATTTTAATTTCTAATTTATCATAAAAAAGCGGCCGGCGGCCGCTTTTTTGTTGCTGATTATTGATAGATCACCTGAAAGTCTTCAAACACCACCGGGGTATCCCACGTAAACTCGTAACCCTCCTGTTTGCCTTCCTCGGTAAATATATTGAAATGCGTATTCCGCCAGGTTTCAAGGATATCGTCCTCCCCTTCCCGGCTGCAAATATCGAACGTTACCTCGCCAAAGGGCAGTATTGTAACGGCTGTGATTTCAATGACACACTTTGGTATCCCGACCCAATCGGTTACAATGCCCAAACTCCCCGTCTGAGGCAATGGTTCATTGTTTTTTTCATAGCTTAACAGGCAGGAGGTCGTAGCCTTTTTGCGGCCTGAACGGATCAACTCCAGCAGTTGGTCTGCGATCTCCTCCGTTGGGCCCATGTAGCCGCAAAAACAACAGGCCGTATTTTTGTCCCGGCCCGTCTCCTTTAAGGACCTCTCCCAGTATTCCCTGGCGGCGTCATTCTGCATCGGCATTCCTCTGCTGTTTTCTAGGTCTATATTACAGCGCGCCCTCGAGTTTGAGCAGCAGTTCCTTTGCAGCAAGCCCGCCCGCATACCCCGTCAATACCCCGCTTGCGCCGATCACCCGGTGGCAGGGCACGATGATGGAAACAGGGTTTCTCGCGTTCGCATGGCCGACGGCGCGGGCGGCGTTGCTTCTTCCGAATATCCCGATTGCAAGCTCCCCGTAACTACGGGTCTGGCCGTAGGGGATTTCGGTAAGCGCCTGCCAGACCTGCTGCTGGAAAGCCGTGCCCTCCATCAGGACCGGTACGGTAAATTTCCGGAGCGTCCCTGCAAAATACGCGTTAAGCTGCTCCGCCGCTTCCCTTAGAACGGGCGTTTCCCGTTCAATATACCCTTCCGGCCGGACGGTCGCGCCAAAGAACACGTTGGTGACCGCATTGTCCCGTTCGGCTATGCCGATTTTCCCAAATACGGTATCAATGAATATCGCATGCTTCATAGTTGCTCTTCCTCCCGTAATCCCGCCCGGTATTGCTGGGGCGTGGTGCCCGTTTGCCTTTTGAACGCCTCGTAAAAGGGGGCCAAACTGGAAAATCCGCACTCCCCCGCTATTTCCGTTACGCTCCGCTTTGTTTCCCGCAGCATGCGCTGCGCCGCTTCGACCCGGAGCCGGTTGCGGTATGTGATCGGCGCCACGCCATATTGCTGTTTGAATATTGCTCCGATGTGGCCAAGCGAGATGTTCAGTTCCGCCAGTACCTCCCCCATCGGCGCGGGGTTCTGATACTCCCGCTCCAAAAGCTTGCGGCAGAGTTCCGCCGCTTCCTCCGCCGGGCGATATAAAATAAGATCGGGCCTGCAGCGCTTGCAGGGGCGGTAGCCGTGGGTTATGGCCTCCTCGCGCGTATCGTAAAACGCGACGTTCCTTTTGAGCGGCGTGCGAGCGGTGCAGGAAGGACGGCAGAATATGCCCGTGGTTCTGACGGCAACATAATAGCGTCCGTCATAATTCTTATCTGAACGGACGAACGCCTGCCATTTTTCTTCTTCCGAAAGCGCCGGATTCCTTTGCTGTTCCATAGCAGAAGTATAACATATATCGATAGCCGGGCGCTTCTTGTTTTTCACGGATTATATTGCGGGGAGCAGGCCAAAAAAGGCCTTGCAGAACTTGTAATACCCCCCGCAGTTTGCTATTCTGTAATAAGAAGAATCAATATGGAGGTACATGCTTTGATGAAACCGGAACTCAAGCGGGAGCTGAAGGATTTCGCACTCCAGATCCGCATCGCCTGCCTTGAAGAGTTTAAAGCCCTTGGCTTCGGCCATATAGGCGGCTCCTTAAGCGTTACGGATGTATTGGCGGTGCTTTATGGCTCCGTTATGAAAATTGATCCCAAAAACCCCACCTGGCCCGAGCGGGATAAGCTGGTTTGTTCCAAAGGGCACGCCGGCCCCGGCGTTTACGCCACGCTGGCATTGAAGGGGTATTTCCCTTACGACATGCTGATGACTCTCAACAAGCCCGGCACAAAGCTGCCCAGCCACTGTGACCGCAACAAGACTCCGGGCATTGATATGACGACAGGCTCCCTGGGCCAGGGTACTTCCCTTGCGGTGGGCCTTGCTTTGGGCGATAAGCTCAAGGGCCGAAATAGCCGCGTGTTCCTCATATCCGGCGACGGCGAGCTCAACGAAGGCCAGGTTTGGGAAGCCGCCATGTTCGCGGTAGCCCGGAAGGTCGACAACCTCGTCTGGTTTATCGACGACAACAAAAAGCAGCTCGACGGCCCCACGGACGTCATACTGCCCCAGGGTGATATCGCCGCAAAGTTTGAAGCCTTCGGCTTTGACACGCAGCATATTCCCGGCAACGACGTGGAAGCGATTTACGAGGCGATTGAGCGCACAAAGGCCGTTCCCGGCAAGCCGCATGCCATCGTGCTCGACACCATAAAGGGCGCGGGCGTAAAAGCGATAGAGGAAACGCTGAATAACCATTCCATGGCCGTCAAGGCGGATGTGTTCGACGGCTGGATCGAGGGCGTCAAGGCGGACCTTGCTGCCCACCGCGCTCAGGCTTAAGGGAGGAGAAAACATGAAAATCGTTTATAACGGCAGCATGGATGCTGTTACATTCAAGGATCTATTGGGCGAGAACATCCCCAAGCTGATTGAGCAGGACCCCGACGTCATTTACTTGGACGCCGACCTCATGAGCTGCATCGGCACCACGAAATATGCGCTGAATAACCCCGACAAGGCCATCAATTGCGGCATTTCCGAGGCGAACATGATCGGCGTGGCCTCCGGCCTCGCTGCCGCCGGGTTTAAGCCCATCGCCCATACGTTTGGCATATTCGCTTCCCGCCGCGTGTTCGATCAAGTGTTCCTTTCCGCGGGCTATGCGAGGAACGACATCACGGTGCTTGGCACCGACCCCGGCGTCTGCGCGGCCTACAACGGCGGCACGCACATGCCCTTTGAGGACGTCGCGCTCTACCGCGCCGTCCCCACCGCCACAATATTCGATATCGCGGATACAGCGCAGCTTTTGAACGTGCTTACCCAGGCCAAGGACCTGCCGGGCGTCAAATACATCCGCGTTGGCCGCAAGAACAACGCAAAGGTGTATGAAACGGGAAGTGAGTTCCCCATCGGCAAGGGCATCACGGTACGCGAAGGCAAGGATGCCGTGGTGTTCGCCACAGGCATCATGATCCACGAGGCCATGCAGGCGGCGGAAGAACTTTCTAAGGAAGGCATTGAGATCGCTGTGATTGATATGTTCACCGTAAAGCCGATCGATGAAGACTGCATTGTGAAGTACGCTGAGCAGACCGGCGCCGTCGTCACCGCGGAAAACCACAACAAGGTCGGCGGCTTATTCAGCGCGGTAAGCGAAGTGCTTGGCCGCAAGTGCCCCACCCCCGTGGACTATGTCGCGGTGGAGGATCAATACGGTCAGGTTGGCCCGCAGGATTACCTGCAGCAGGTCTACGGCCTCACCAAGGAGAACGTCGTCAAGAAGGTCAAAGCCGTTCTCGCACGGAAGAAGTAATTTCCTCTTTCACACAACAGGCCTGCGGCATTGCCGCAGGCCTGTTTCTTTCTTGTGGTTAACTATGCTTAAGGTTTCGATTCCTGTTTTTCAATTTTACTTATCGAAAGATAGACTTTCAAATTCAGCGGGTATATCTGTTACGTCGTCCTCTTTGTACAGAACATGGGAACCCATAAGAGTCGATTCGCTAAAGATAGCCCATTGCTCCGGCTCATACCCATTTACCAAATATATCGACATGGCATTTTTGCCGCCGCTATCAACAGCCGCAAACTTCTCACCAATCAGGTTACTGTTATCGTCAACAAACCCATAGCCATAGTATACCTTGTCGTTCCACGAAAGCACATACCGGTCAGAAACCAACTCGGCTTTGAACACTTCCCGTTTAGGGTGGCAACTGCTAACCCCAAGCAGTACAGCGATCACGAGCGCGGAAGCAAGGATTTTTCTCATTTGCATTCCCCCTTTCCGCACCAGAGTGCGATTCCGGCTTTCGATTCAAACGGAATGTATCGCAGTTAAATGCCGCTCTTACTCATCTTGGGTATATTATATCCCATTCGTATCCATGTGCGCTATAGGAACAGATGGCATATCTCCCCGCACAGCTACAAATAATCCTGCGCCGGAGCAAGTATATCCTTCAATGATCTTTTAATTGCTCAAGGCCTGCGGCACTCGCTGCCTGATGCTCTACAACCGTCTTATTCAACGCCGCGAAATTCTTCTTGTTTGCCGCATAGAGGTTTTTGAACACGGCAAAGCCGTTGTCATACACGGCTTTGTTCTCAGGATTGGGCTCATATCGGCAGCAGGCCGGTATAAGCGTCTTGGCCTGGGATAAATCGGGCAATGCGCCCAACCCTACCGCCGCTACCAGCGCCGCGCCCACCGCGCCCACATTCTGCGGATCGTCCACAGTCTCCACAGGCCGCCCCAGCACATCCGCGAGTATCTGGCAGGTAAGCGGCGCCAACGCCCCGCCGCCCACAAAGCGGATGACGGGCGAGGTCTTTACCTTTTTTCCCTGCTCCTCCAGCATCCAGCGCATGTGGTAGCAAACGCCCTCGATTACCGAGCGAATCAGTTCCGTCTTACCTGTTTCGAGCCCGATGTTAAAGAACATGCCGCGGGCGTTCGTATCCTCAAACGGGCAGCGGTTTCCGTGCAGCCAGGGCGTGAATATGACCCCGTTGCTGCCCGCGGGAATCGCCGCAATCACATGCATCATGTAATCGTACAGGCTGCGGTATGCCGCCTCCTGGCCATCCGCAATATTGACCTTCTGGAGATAGACGCCGATTTCGTCGAGCGCCAGATGGTTCTTGACCCACTCCAGGCACTTGCCCGCCGTCTCAAGCTCCGCAAAATAATTGTAAGAACCCGGCTCGGCCCCCACCACGCCCGCGATCATGGCGGAAATATCCAGCGTCGGCCGGTCAATTACGGTGGAGACCCAGCCTGAAGTGCCCATGTACAGATGCGTACTGCCCACATCCACCGCTCCCGCGCCCACGCCGATTAAGGATGCGTCCCCGCCGCCGCCGAACACGGGAGTGCCCGGCTTGAGGCCGAGCGCCGTTGCCGCCCGCTCCGTCAGCCCGCCCGCCTGCTCCGTAGACCGGATGATGTGCGGCAGATGCGCGTAATCAACGCCAAGCATTGTGCACATCTCTTTGCTGAACCCTTCGTGCCCCGGACGCACGTCATAGAGCAGCGTCGCGAACGCAGAATCCGTTGTCATTACAAATTCATCCGTACAGCGGGCGATCAAAAACTCCTTCACGTCCAGCCATTTGTAAACGCGGGAAAAATTCTCCGGCTCGTTCCGCTGCACCCACTTGTACTTCCAAACAGGGTCCTTGACGCTCCCTGCGACCGCACTGGTAATGGCGAGCGAGCGCAGCAGCCGGAATATGTTGATGCCGGACAGCTTCACCCCAAACGCCATGCCCGCCTCATACTCCTCCACCGCGCGCTGGTCCATGTAGCTCATGGCGGGCCGCACGGGGTTTGCCTCTTTATCCACCAGCACCAGGCCCTGCATCTGGGAACAGAAGGAAAGCCCCGCGATCTCTTCGGGCGAGACCCCGGCGGACTCCAGCACTTCCCGGGTGGTGATGCACATGGCGTTCCACCAGTCCTCCGGCTGCTGCTCGGCGCCGCCATTCGGGAACACCGCAAGCGGGTAAGGCCGCTGCGCAAAGGCGCGCAATATCAGCGCGCCGTCGAGTGAAAAGAGACATGTTTTCAGCGCCGTGGTGCCCACGTCATATGCAAGTATGTATCCCGTATCGGCCATCTCCAAAATTCCTTCCGGTTACTTCTTTTTCGGCTCGGCAAAGGCGCCTTTTATGAATTTCAATGTCTGCTCCACAACATAATCGTCCCTCGCGAATACATCCTCTCCCGCGTAGAGCGTAAAGCGCTTTGCATAGTATTCGCACGCATAGCTGAACTGCAGGGACATAAAGAGGTTGTCGAGCAGGAACGCAAATATGCCCGGGTCGCAGTCCTTTCTTACCTCGCCCTCCTTTTGCAGGCGGCGCACAAGATCGGTATACAGGCGGCTCGTCATACCCTCGATCTCGTCCACGGACTGCAGCATCAGCTCGGAATTGCTGTTGGTTGTCATCTCGTTGTACAGATGGATCACGCTGCGATTTTCGCGCGAATGTCTCTGGATGGCGCGCAGCACCTTTTCCACTTTGAAGAGGATATCCTCCTCCTCCTGCATGATCTCCTCCAGCGTTTCCTTAAGGACTGCCGAACAGTATTTCACGGTGGTGAGGAACAGGTCCTCCTTGCTCACAAAGTACTGATACAGGCTCCCAATGCTGATGCCCGCTTTTTGTGCGATGGTATTCGTGTTCGCGTTTTCATACCCGCAGCGGGCGAATTCCTCCATCGCGGTTTCCAATATCCGCGTGCGCTTTTCGGCTGGAATCCGCTCAAACAGCTCCGTCAATGCCCTCTCTCCTGTTCTTTTCCTCACGAAACGAATTATGAGTGATTGCTCACTCTTATTTTAACAGGCTTGAATTGTACCCGCAATCATTTTGTTATGTAGGAATACAAGAGAAATCCCGCTTCAAATGAAGCGGGATTTCTTTATCCTGAATTCTCTGTTCAGAAGCTCACCGTTATTTCGAGTTGATTTGTTTACGCCTGATGCAAAACGCCGTTCCGGCCAGCGCCGCTATGCCGATTAAGCTCCATACCGGATATATCACATTCGTATTGCCCGTCTTGGGAATCCCGATTGAGTTGATCGGCTGCACAGGCGTGAACAGGGCGAATGCGCCTAATTTATTAACCCTAAACTCAGCATTTCCGTTCGCCACAACTGCATAGAGCGTTTCTACTCTGCCGCTTACTTCATGCAGCAGCGTTACCGTCTGCCCGTTATACTGCGCGCCAACCGGAATGGTAACGGTAAGCTTTCCTGAATAGTTGCGCGTAAGATTGAGCTTCGCCGCCAGATACAGCGTATCAGAGAGATTCTGCTCGTGCTCACGCATCGCCTCACCCAGCGCACCCGTAACATCCTTCGGGATTGCGTTTACGTCAAGCTTAGCGCTTGGCGAAATGTAACCTGAAACCGTCAGCCCGGTACCCTCATCCGTGAGCTCACGGTAATTATAATCCGGGCCTGAGGAAGTCGTTGCGTTGCTCACTGCTTCCACGATCGCATAGACCGAGAAGTGGTTTGTAGTGAATTCAAGGTACTGTACGCCGTTGATCGTGACAACTGTTGTGGGAAGAGGCGTCACCACCCCCAGGTCATCAATATAGACAACCGTCAGCCCTGTCGCATCCGTGTATCCGGCAGGCAGAGGCAACCGTACCGTGATGTCGCCAGTGATCCGGCTATTGGGGACATTGCCTTGGCGGGTCACAGCGTTAAGGGCATCATAGATTGTTTCCCACAGGCTAACGTCATAGCTGGCAGCAATCTGCTGCCCGGCACTTGAAAGAGACTGTTCTGCAACAGCAATATTTGTACGACTCCCACTGTCTGAAACAGGCTCAGCAACAAGCTCGATGACTACCCTGCCGGAGCCGTCTGCATCCGGCGGGGGCTGTACGGCAGTGCCGATTCCGTCGCTGGAGACATCCCCATCTTCCGGCTCAATCTCTAAAATGGAGTAGCTTGCGCTGCCAATCGCGCTGTTAGGACTTCCCGCTTTGGTAGCGACGGCCTTGATGGTTATGCCCGCGCTCACAGCAATGGGGCCGGTATACTCCAGTGTGGAACCTCCTGCCGCCGTTGCGGGGTTGGTCCCATCCGTGGTGTAGTAGATATGATCCGCTCCGGCGGACGTGATCGTCACTGTTGTGCCGGACGCAACCATCCCGGACGCAGGGCTGAAGGCAGGCGTAGCCTGGGCTGTGGGCATAATCTCATAGCTTGCGCTGCCAATCGCACTATCAGTGCCAGGGGTCCCAGCGTTGGTAGCGATAGCATTTATGGTCATAGCCTCGTTCACGGTAATCGGTCCGGTATATTCCAGCGTGGAGCCCCCTGCCGTAGTTGCGGGGTTGGTCCCATCCGTGGTGTAGTAGATATGATCCGCCCCCAGCGATGTGATTATTATCGACGATCCGGATGCAACCATCCCAGATGCCGGGCTGAACGAAGGCGTAGCCTGGGGTCCAGGGATAATCTCATAACTTGCGCTGCCAATTGAACTAGTGGGTCTCCCAGCCCTAACGGCAACGGCCTTGATGGTCACATTCTCGTTCACGGTGATAGGTCCGGTATACTCCAGCGTGGAACCGCCTACCTCTGTAGCGGGATCAGTTCCATCCGTGGTGTAGTAGATATGGTCCGCCCTGGTCGACGTGATTGTTATCGGCGATCCGGCTGTAACCATTCCAGACATAGGGTTAAATCTGGGCATAGCCTGGGGCCCGGGTACAATCTCTCCATTCGGATCAATATTAATGGCGTTGTAGGTCAGATTAACGAGCGTTGCAGTGTCTTCCCCAACCTGCGCCGACAACGGAAAAGCTGCCGAGGTCGCGCCATCCGGGGCGATGAGATCCCATGTGATAACCCAATCTTGTCCTACAGCAAGGGTCTCTCTGGTCTCAGTCGTCGTACCTGAAGCAAGCGCCCAACCCTCGGGAAGTGAGATTGAAGCCTGTACATTGCTTACAGCGGAAGCGCTGATATTGCGCACGATCTGCATAACTTGGAAAGTGTGATCCGGCGCAGTCTGCGCGTTGCCGCTCGCACTCAGACTGAGCGCCGTATCTTTAATTGCCGTGACGACACCTCTGCCCATAAACATGGAGAACTCCGTCGATGCGCCAGCAGCTAATGTGCGGTCGTTCCACTGCGCCAGCATGGCCGAATCAAAAATCTCGTCGTCTGCTGCTGTAAAATCATACGGGGACTGGTATGTATTTCCATAATTTCCAAGAGTAATTCTGTCCGGCACAATGTTGCCATTGTAGCTGGTCAGAAAGGCGGCCACCAACTCAGGAGAGGCAGGATCATCGTTTTCATAAGAATAAATGGTGGTAGGCACTTCGCTCCCAGTATATGTGAGTGCATTTGTACGCTTGCCCACGCCTGGAATGTAAAGGGGCGCTCCATCGTTTCCCCCGACCATGGTATCAAAAAACATTAAACCGCCAACCGTTACGTTCGTGGAACCCATGTTGGTGATATAGAGGGAAAACTCTGCCAAGTCGGCCTCTACACCGCTATTGCCGGTGACCGGGTTTCCCACCGAGGCAATGTCGAATACCGCCTCAATGCCGTTTCCCGAATATTTCAGGCATTCGCCGTATACCGGGTCGTTCGTTACATAATTCATCAAATATGAGTTGGAACCAATTCTCAGCTTTACAAGGCTGGTGGCGCCCAAGCTACCTGTCGAAAAATATAGGATCTCCTGATCTCCATCCGCAAGATACATGTAAAAATGATTGTTCGGATACAATTTGATCTCTAATTCACCCTGCTGCTCTGCCAGGGCAACCGCGGGCAGCAATGTAACAAGACATAGGACAAGTGCTAGAATCATCGTTTGAAAACGTACAGATCTCATACATAACCTCCATATTTATTCAGAAGATAGAAATCTTCTGAGCATTTCTGTTTTTGAGGGAAGTGGGGGCCATTATGGGGAATAAGTGAGAATAATAGAAATTTATGCCGACTCGTGTATAATAACATACCGAAAATGTATAGTTCAACTGTTTATGCATATGTTATTTTTTTGCTTGTAAATTCTTATTTTTATGCATAAAAATTCAAAAAACTTTACCGCCAGTTAGACAAAACCATATCGGAATATATTGACTTTTTATGGACGGCTGTTATACTGAAATCACCATGAGTGAGCCATCACTCATAATTCATTCCGGGAGGGCTCAATATGGATACCCGCTTTGCCATCTCGCAATATCCGGATACCGCTTCCGTCACGAAAAAACTGGACGCCCTGATCGCGCAGCCCGTGTACAGCATTACGGCAGAAGCGCTCGCCCGCTACGAAACAGAGTATTACGGCAAAAAGTGCGTCAAATCCAAGGCCCTGTTTGAAGAGGCGAAGGAACGCATCCCCGGCGGCGTACAGCACAACCTGGCGTTCAACTATCCGTTCCCGCTGGTGTTTACCAAGGCGGAAGGCCCCTATCTTTACGATATCGACGGCAACCGGTATTTTGACTTTCTGCAGGCGGGCGGCCCTACGGTATTGGGCAGCAACCCGCCCTATGTGCGGGAGAAGATCATTGAGCTACTAAACACCTGCGGGCCTTCCACGGGGCTGTTCCATGAATACGAATATAAGCTTGCCAAAAAGGTCTGCGAAAACATGCCCAATGTGGAGCTGTTCCGCATGCTCGGTTCCGGCACGGAAGGCTGCATGGCGGCCATCCGCGTGGCGCGCCTCGCCACGAAAAAGAAGAACATCGTCAAAATGGGCGGCGCGTACCACGGCTGGAGCGACCAGCTCGCCTACGGCATCCGCGTGCCCGGTTCCAAGGGGACGCAGGCAAACGGTGTGCCCGGCTTTGTCTTCAAGCACACGCAGGAGTTCTTCCCCAACGACCTCAACTCGCTCGAACGCGTGCTGCGCATGAACACTCTGCGCGGCGGCACCGCGGCCGTGCTCCTTGAGCCCGTGGGCCCGGAAAGCGGCACCCGCCCTGTGGATAGGGATTTCCCCAAGGGCGTGGAGGCGCTTTGCCGCAAATATGGCGCGCTCTTGATATTCGACGAGGTCGTCACCGCCTTTCGCATGGGCATGGCGGGCGCGCAGGGATACTTCGGCGTCTCGCCGGACCTGACGGTATTCGGCAAGGTCATTGCGGGCGGCTATCCGGGCGCGGGCGGCCTGGGCGGCAAGAAGGAATATATGCGCTACCTCGGCGCGGGGCTGGACGGTGCAGCCAGGCACAAAAAAGCGCTGGTGGGCGGCACCATGGCTGCCAATCCGCTTTCCTGCGTAGCGGGCTATTATACCTTGGAAGAAATCGAGCGCACCAATGCCGCGCAGCTGGCGGGCCAAATGGGGGACCGCATCACAACGGGCCTGAACCGATTGATCGAAAAGCACTCCCTGCCGTTCGTCGCGTTCAACCAGGGTTCCATCTGCCATCTGGAAACGGTGGGTACCATGCATTTCTCCATTAACTGGGGCAAGCCCTGGACCATCCCCGCCGTGCTCAAAGAAACCTCCGCACGCAAAAAGGAAATGGAGCACATGGGCGCCGCCTACATGGCGGAAGGGCTTGTGACCTTGGCGGGCAGCCGCCTGTATACGAGTGCAGCCTATACGGAGGAATTGATCGACGAAGCGCTCGCCTGTTTTGACCGGGTGTTCGAGAACATCGCCAGGCACGCCTAATAAAGGAGCGGATATGGAGATCCAACAGGCAAAAGAGCAGGTCGTCCTTGCAGGAATTGAGCTTGTACGCACGGGGTTGATTGCGCGCACATGGGGCAACGTGAGCTGCCGCATCGATGGGAGTTCCTTCGCAGTTACCCCCAGCGGGCGGGCGTATGAAACGCTCACGCCAAAGGAAATTGTGCTGTGCAGAACGGCAGACGCAAGCTACGAGGGGGAGATCAAGCCTTCCTCCGAGCGCGGCGCGCATGCGCTCGTCTACCGTACGTACCCGCATGCGGGCTTTGTCATCCACACCCACCAGCTTTGGGCTTCCGCCATCAGCGCGTGCGGGCTAAATTCCATCACGGCCGAAGGATTCCCGCTGTTGGGGGATCGCATCCCTGTCGCCGCCTACGGCCTGCCCGGCACCAAGAAGCTGCGCGCAGGTGTCGCGCAGGCGCTAAAAGAGACCGGAGGAAATGCTATCATCATGGCGCACCACGGCGCGCTGTGCTTCGGGCGCGATTACGAAGAAGCGTTCTTAGCCGCCCAGCAGCTTGAGCAGGCCTGCGAGGCGTATGTACGCAAGATATTTGAACAGAAAAGCGGTCTGCCATTTACGGATATATCATCCCTTAGCGCATATTATCTTTCCTGCACCGCAGGAGCAAAGCCGCCCTCCCCTATCCCCCCCGCCTGCAGCCGGCGTACACCGGGCGGCTTTGCTTTTACGAACAACAGCGATGCGCGGCTTTCGGAGCACGTTCTGGCGCACCGGGCAGTTTATGAAGGCCGCAGGGATATCTCATGCATCGTGCAGGCGGCGGAACACGGCCTGCTGGAGCTTTCCGCCACGCGCCAAGCGCTTTTCCCCATGCTAGACGATTTTGCGCAGCTTGTCGGCATAAACATGCGCACCGCAAAAAGCGAAGCGCCGAGGGACGTCGTGCGCGCGCTCAAAGGGCGCTCCGCCGCATTCCTTCCGGGCGGCGGCGCGCTGTGCTGCGCCAGTACGGAAAGCGACGCCGAAGCCCTTTGCATGGTGGCGGAAAAGAATGTGCTCGCATGGCTCTGCGCTTGGCTCACCGGCGGGGGCCAGCCCATCCATCCGCTGGAGTGCCGCCTGATGCGCCTTGTATATGTAAAAAGCTACTCCAAAAAAGCGAACGCCTAACCGAATATAACCGAAGCAATGCGGCCATGCCCCAAATGGGGCCGGGCCGCATTTTGTATTTTGTTGATACACCTCAATTATGATAGAATAATGAAAACAATTCACTGACCCATACGAAAGGATGTTTATAACAATACTTCCAACCATATGGAGGGATATATGAAAACCTTGCTGAAAAACGGCATGATCGTGGATGGCAGCGGAAATCCGGGCCATTTCGGTTCCGTCATGCTGGAGAACGGGAAGATTTTTTCCGTACTCCGCGGGGAGGCGCCGGAGGGGTTTGAAGGAGCAGTGATCGACTGCACAGGCCTTACCGTTGCACCTGGGTTTATCGACGCGCACTCCCACAACGACTGGTACGCGGCAAGAAGGTATCCCCTGCCCTACTTCACGCCGTTTGCGGAACAGGGAATCACCACGCAGGTCACAGGCAACTGTGGCTTTTCCCCCTTTGGCTACAAGCAGGGAACGCCATACCAGCATCTCCTGGGCAGCGGCCTGTTTGAGGTGGGCGACGCGCCGGATACAGCGTTTCATACGTTTTCCGGCTGGCGGGAGGAAGCGCAAATGCGTACGCCATTAAACCTCGTCCCGTTGCAGGGGCACGGCTCCATCCGCATCGGGTTGAGCGGATATGAAAACCGCCCGCTTACAGCGGAGGAAATGAAGCTGCATGACGAAAAGCTGGAGGAGTCGTTCAGCCAAGGAACGTTCGGCCTGTCCTACGGGCTGATGTACGAGCCGGACCGGTACGCGGCGCAAGAGGAATTGTACCGCGCCGCCCGGATGACGGCAAAACACAATAAGATACTCACCGTACACGCCCGGGCGTGCTCCGCCGCTTCCACTTCCTACAGCCCGCCGTTCGGCGGCAGGGCGCATAACCTCAGGGCGCTTGACGAAATGCTGATGCTGGCCCGGGAAACGGACGTAAAGCTGCAGTATTCCCACCTAATATTCGTGGGCGAGGCCTCCTGGAAGACGGCGGAAGAAAGCCTCGCGCTCATCGACCGCGCCCGTGCCAACGGCGTGGACGTCCAATACGACATGTATGCCATGACGTTTGGCGTTTCCGTAATCACGGTGATCCTGCCCAGCTGGTACCTTTCCCTGCCGGAAAGCAAGAAACGCTCCCCCGCGATCCGCGCACGGCTCGCGCTCGAGATCGGCGTCACCAAGCGGGTACTGGGCTTCGGGTTTTCGGATATACAGATTGCCTGGCTGGGCGAAGGGCACGAGGACCTCTGCGGCAAACGCGTGCCGGAGATCGCAAAGATATGGGGCGTTTCGGAGCTTGACGCCTACCTGCGGCTGGTGGACATAGGCCAGGGCAAGGGCCGCGTCAACATGTACCGGTATTATAGCGAGCCTATGCTGTTCAGGTTGATGCAGCATGAGCCCTCGCTCTTTATGACCGATGCGTGGATCGAGGAAAAGGGCGTGCAGAACGCCGCGGCATATTCCTGCTTCCCAAAATTTCTGCAGTGGGCGCGTGAGAAAAGGAGCGGGCTTACGCTGGAGCAGACCGTGCGCAAAATGACGGGCGCTACGGCCGACCGCTTTCAGATAAAGGGGCGCGGGTATCTGCGCGAAGGGTATGCTGCGGATGTCACGGTGTTCGCTTTTAACCGCATCGCCGCAGAGGGCGACCTCCCCAGAAAGCCGGAAGGGATCGTGCATGTGTTTGTCAACGGCAGGCAGGCGGTACAAAACGGCGCAGCCGACCCTGCATCCCTTTCCGGGGCCGGGAGTGTGCTGATCTGCTAAACCCATATATATTCCGTCACCTGTTCCATGCATGAATCATAGTATATACAAAATCCATATGGAAGGATCTCGTATATATGCAAGGAACAAGATTACTTTTCAGAACCGCG
>JAEYHP010000137.1 GCA_023409435.1 Bacillota bacterium
GCCGCAGGCGATATTGGATTGGTCGGTGGCGCATGTGGAAGCCTGCGCGCTCAGGCAGGCGGGCATATTGGACGCCGCGGCGGCGGCGCTGTGCCCCGGCGGCAGACTCGTTTACTCCACCTGCACATTTTCTAAGGAAGAGAACGAGGATACCGTACGCGGATTTATCGCCCGGCACTCCTCGTTCGCGCTGCTGCATGAGGAACGCCATTTTCCGCATACGGGCGTGGGGGAAGGGCACTATATTGCGCTGCTGCAAAAAGAGGGCGAAGAAGAGCGGCCCGATATCCCTACGGTATCCGTCAAGCTGTTATCCGGGGAAGTAAAATCAGCATGGGATTCTTTCTTGGCACAAACCATGGCGGAAACACCCGAAGGCGTCCCGCTGCTGCTGCCCGACGGCAGGCTGATGCTGCTGCCAAAAGAAACGCCTGCGAATTTTGACCGCCTGTTTCTGCGCAATGCGGGCGTACACGCGGCGGATTATAAAAACGGGCGGTTCACGCCCGCGCACGCGCTGGCGCTTGCCTACCCGGCGGAGGCGTTCCGTTTGAAAATAACATTGAATGAGGAAGAATTATCGGCCTATTTCCTGGGAAATACGCTGAACATTCCGGAAGAAGGGACAGGCTTCGCCGTCGTGCTCGCACAGGGCCATCCGGTCGGCTGGGGCAAGGCAGTGCAGGGGGTGCTGAAAAATCATTTGCCTAAAGGGTTACGGGGGACGTAGCCAAGCGCCGCCTATGGGGCGGGTCCGAAGCGCTGCCTGTGGTAGAGCAAGCGAGGGCCAAGCCCAATGAGCAAGGACGTACCGCGAGCAATAGGGAGCGGGACGTCGGATTGCGAATTGAGGTAGGGAGGAGCGAGGCGCAGTTCCAGTGAGTCCCAACGTAATCCCCCTAACTTGCAATCCGAACTTTGTTCCGCTACACTATATAGTATGGAAAAACAACGGCGCATCCATTTGCGGCCGCGTCTTGCGGCTGCCGCAAGGCTGATCGGCTCCGCGGATACGCTTGCGGATATCGGCTGCGATCATGGCCGCCTCAGCGTTTCCGTGCTGCAAATGGGTATCGCTAGGCGCATCATCGCCTCGGATATCAGCACTGCTTCGGTGGAAAAAGCGCGCGCGCTCGCAAGCTATGTGAGCGTGGCGGACCGTATGGAAACGCGCTGCGCCGCCGGGCTTTCCGCTTTAGGGGAGAAGGAAGCGGACGCGCTATCGATCTGCGGCATGGGCGGCAAACTGATCGCGGAGATATTAAAAGAAGCGGCCATGCCACTGATGGGCGCGAAAAAAGCGGTGCTGCAGCCCATGCGCGGCATCGAAGAACTAAGACACTATCTGTATACCGCAGGCTACCGGGTCGAGGAGGACGTCATCGTCCATGACGCGGGGCGGTATTACCAGGTGTTTTCTGTTGTTTTAGGTCAGGACGCGCTGCCGAAAGGTTGGCCGGAAGGGTTTTTCGCCCTGGGTCCGCGCGCGATGGGGGAAGAGCTGTTTTTGCCGCTCGCCCAAAAAATGCTGGAGCAGGCCGAAGCGAGCCTGCTGGATGCCAAGGGAACGCGCGGTGAGGCGGCCCTGCAAAAAATAGTAGACGACATCCAATGCGTGCTGCTGTTGAGAGGAAACGGATATGGAGCTTGAAGCGCTTTTGCCCGTCTTTAATCGTACCGCGCCGCCGCGGCTTGCGGAGGAATGGGACAACGTAGGCCTGCTAATTGAGCCGGAGGCAACGGAAATCACGCGCATCCTCGTGGCGCTTGACTGTACCATAGAGGTCGCAAAGGAAGCGAAGGAAGTTGGCGCGCAGCTGGTGCTCACGCACCATCCGCTGTTTCTGAAGCCTGTGTCCCGTATTTCCCGCAGCGACCCGGATACCGCCGCAGCCTATGCGCTCATACGCTCCGGCATCGGCCTGTATGCCATGCATACGAATTTAGATAGCGCCATCGGCGGCGTAAACGACGCGCTTGCCGCAGCAATTGGCTTGACGGACGTCCGCCCGCTGATGCTGCCCGAAGTTCCGCTGGGGGAAGAAACGCAGGGCCCCGGCCGCGTCGGCAATTTAAAGGAACAGGTTCCTCTTGGGGATTTTGCACGCGAGGTTGGAATACGCCTCAACGCCGCCGTACGCATGGGCGGGGAAAAGGAGCAGGTTATCCGGCGCGTGGCCGTCCTGGGCGGCAGCGGCGGGGATTATATTAAGGCCGCAAAAGCGGCGAATGCTGACGTATTCGTTACCGGGGAGGTAAAGCACCATCAGGCGCTCGAAGCGTTTGCGCTCGGTTTGGGAATCGTCGAAGCCGGGCATTATGAAACGGAATGCGTTGTATTGGGCCCCCTGATTGCAGGTTTACAGGCGGCGCTCAAGGAGATACAATATAAGGTGGACCTGTTGAACGCGAAGTCCGGGCGCGCGCCGCTCGTATTTCCTTAACGTCAACGGGCCTGTGAGGGAGGTTATACCATGGGAAAGCTGGATGCGCTTTGGGAATATCAAATTCTGGAGCTCAAAAAAGAGGCGGTGGAGCGAGAAACGCTCAACACGCCCGCGCGCGCAAAGCTCAACAGGCTGCATAATTTTTTGACGGAGCAGCAGAACGCGATATCGAAAACCCAGAAGGAGATCACGAACCGTCAGGCGTCGCTTGATAAAATGCAGGAGCAGGTGGAAAAGCTACTAAACCGCGTGGAATTGGAGCGCTCGGAGTTCGACGAAATGCAGCGGGACGAGGAAGTCACGGCGGAGGAAATGACCGAATGCCGCGAAAACCATGAGAAGCTGCTCGAAGAGCTCACTGCCATGCGCCGCGAGATCAGCGACCTCGTCAAGTGGCTGGAAATCGCCCTTCGGGACTATAAGGAAACCCGTGCAAAGGCGGGCAGGGCCAAGAAAGAGTACGACCAGCTGCTTGAAGTAACGGAGCAGGAGTTTAAAGAAAGCGAGGCCGTCCGCGCAACCGCGGCGTCGGCTGCCGCGGGGCAGGCAGCGGTTGTTGACCCGCAGCTCCTGGAACGCTATAAACGCGTCAAACGCAACCACTCCGTGCCCATGGCCAAGGTGGAAAACAACCAGTGCGGCGGGTGCAATATGTCCCTGCCCATGGTAGTCGTCAAGCGCGTGATGAACAGCGACAGCATTGTGGAATGCGACAACTGCGGCCGCATCCTGTATGCGGGAGAGAACCAACAGTAATCATATTTGTATTGCGAGTAAGACAGGTGACCGCGTCCGACATGTGCGGATGAGGAAAGTCCGAGCACCACAGGGCAAGGTGCCGGGTAATACCCGGTGGAGGCGACTCCAAGGAAAGTGCAACAGAAAGAAACCGCCCGCGTAAGCGGGTAAGGATGGAAAGGCGAGGTAAGAGCTCACCAGCGGCATGGCGACTTGTCCGCTCTGTAAACCCCACCCGGTGCAAGATTGGAATGGGAGCATATAATGGCTGCCCGCCACGCTCCCCGTA
>JAEYHP010000074.1 GCA_023409435.1 Bacillota bacterium
GTGGGGGGCGTGCTGTTCGGCGTGGGAACAGGGATACTCATCGGGTGGTTCCCGAAGGTGTACTACTGGGTGCATCCCGTATTGAAGCTGACAGGCGTCATACCCGCGGTGGCTTGGATGCCGTTCGCCCTTACGCTTGCGCCGACGCCGTTTATAGCGGCGGCGTTGCTGATGGTGCTCTGCGCCTGGTTTCCGATCGCTTCGCTTACGGCGCAGGGGGTACAGTCAACCGCGAAAGTACATTTTGAGGTGGCAAAAACACTTGGGGCAAACACCGCGCAGCTTGTGTTCCGGGTGGCGATCCCGCACGCGATGCCGCAAATTTTCACCGGAATCGGTACGGCGAACGGTTTTATGTTCACGACCCTCGTTATGGCGGAAATGATGGGGCAGCCCGGCGGTTTGGGCTACTATATCAACCTTTCCAGGGTTTGGTCCCTATATTACAAAGTATTTGCCGCGATTATCATAATGGCGATATTGTTCTCCATCATACTTCAGGCGGTCTCGCTGATACAAAAGCGCGTGCTGCGCTGGCAGAAAGGGTTGGTGAAGCAAAATGGCTGATATGGTGCTTGAAATCGTCGGCGTGAACCGCGTTTATTCCGACGACAAAGAAAATATCGTGGAAGCGTTGTCCGACATCAACCTTTCGGTGAAGCGGGGTGAGTTCATCACGTTTATCGGCTCGAGCGGATGCGGAAAGACAACGCTGCTGCGGCTGATTGCCGGGCTTGATGAGCCGCAGGCAGGCAAACTGTTGCTTGACGGAGAAGAAATTCACTCAACAAGCCCGAACCGCGGATATGTTGTCCAGCAGGGCGGGCTGTTTCCGTGGCTGACGGTGGAGAAAAACATAGCGTTCGGGCTGGAAGTGCGGGGTACAAACCAAAACAAAAAAGCGGACGTCGCGCGCTATATCAATTTAATCGGCCTGAATGGCTTCGAAAAGTCATTTCCACATCAAATCAGCGGAGGTATGGCGCAGCGCGTGGCGATAGCGCGCGCGCTGATCAATAGCCCGGAATTGCTGCTGCTTGACGAGCCTATGGGGGCGCTTGACAGTTTCACACGCGCAGACATTCAGGAAAAACTGCTTGAACTCCACAAAGAAAGCGGAACGACAACGCTCCTTGTCACGCACGACGTGGACGAGGCCGTGTATTTAAGCGATCGGATTGTTGTCATGACGCCGCGCCCCGGAAAAATTGAGGAAATCGTCACTGCGGATTTAATTCGCCCCCGCACCCGTAACGATTTCGCATTCTTTGCTCTGCGCTCGTACATCCTGGAAAAACTGCACCTGGTGAGCCAGCCGCGTACGCCGGAGTTTTATTTGTAACAGCGGCAATGTCAAATTTGATGCATGAGGGGAGTCCTATGAGTATCAACCCGGCTTGCACAGGAGAAAGACTGAGGGAGATCGTAAAACAGCACCCTTGCTTCAGCGCGGAGGCGCATTATAAAAACGGCAGGATTCACCTGCCCGTAAGCCCGGATTGCAACATCCGGTGTAAATTCTGCGTGAGGTCGTTTAACCGCACGGAGAACAGGCCGGGCGTGGCGCAGGGGATCATCTCGCCGGAAAAAGCGGCGGGCATTTTGGAAAAGGCCATCGCGCTCTGCCCGGAGCTTACGGTGGTGGGCATCGCGGGGCCGGGGGATACGTTAGCGACGCCGCACGCCATAGAAACGTTCGCGCTCGCGCACGAAAAACACCCGGAGCTTCTGATGTGTTTAAGCACCAACGGCCTGCTGCTGGAACGCTATGTGAAGCGGCTTTTTGAAGTAGGCGTGAAAACCGTAACAGTGACCGTCAACGCGGTGGACCCGGATATTTTGAAAGAAATCTGCGCCTGCATCACGCTGGACGGCGTGACCTATACCGGCAGAGACGCGGCGGAGCAGCTGATTGCGGCGCAAAAGCGCGGCATCGCCGCGGCGATCGAGCTTGGTATGGTGGTTAAGGTCAACACCGTGCTTATACCCGGCGTAAACGATACGCATATCGCGGAAATCGCACGGACGGTGGCGGGGGCTGGAGCGCTGATGTACAATATCATTCCGATCATTCCGCAAGGCACGTTCGCGCACGTGGCGCCGCCCGACTGCGTGACACTGAATGCCGCGCGCGAGGCCGCGGAACCCTATATTACGGTGTTCAGGCACTGCAAACACTGCAGGGCGGACGCCTGCGGCGTTCCCGGTAAAGGCAACGACATCGCAAAGCTGCTGTATGGGGAACTCAAGGCGGAGGAGACGTTCTCTCATGGGTAAATTGCATTGATGAGCATAGACGGTTACGCCTTTTGCAGAAGCTTTTTGAGGAGCAGTTCATGGAACTGCTCCTTTTCTTCGCTTAGTGAGCGATGCACGGAATGTTCGGACCAGATCAGTTCCTTGTGCGGCACGTGGAGAATTTTGAAGTATTCGTTCACCATGGCAAAGGGACTGTCCCCCACGCCTGATACCTGCTTGATAACATAATGCGAAGTTCACGTCGTAGCCGCTTTACGCCGTGGCCTTCTCCTCCTGCGGCAGGTGGTAGAAGCTATGGAAAGCGCCTCTTTGCCGGAGTAGTTCCTCCAGACTGCCTATCTCGCAGACCTCGCCGTCCCGCATGAATATGATCCTGTCATATCGGCTCAGCAACTCGGGGCTCATGTTGTGCGTGATAGTGATGAGCGTAAGATCATCCAGACCTAATAGGCTGCTTTCAATGGAGTAGGCTGTCTGCATGTCGATGGACGCGGTGCCTTCGTCCAGAATCAGTATCGGCTTGTTTTGTACCAGTGCACGCGCCACGGCGATGCGCTGGCGCTGGCCGCCCGATAGGCTGCCTCCGTTCTCTCCGACCTGATAATCCAAGCCCTCGGACATACTGTCAAGGAATAGATTCACACCGCTCACCGACAACGCGTGGTTCAACTCGGTATCCTGGAATGGCTTGTGCAGGCAAATGTTATCCCGGATACTGCCGCTGAACATATACACATTCTGATGTATCACGGACATCATGCTGCGCAGCTTGCCTATATCTAGCTTCCTTATTTCCTGGCCGTCGTAGCGGATACCACCGCTGAAGCCTGCGTAGGCGCCGCAGAGCAACCGAACGAGCGTGGACTTCCCTGCACCGCTATGCCCTACAATCGCATACTTTTTATTCTTTTGCAGCTCAAGATTCACATCCTTCAGTACCGGTTGGCCGCTAGTATATGAAAACCTGATATTATCCACTTGGATGCTTGTATCGAAGGAAGGCGTTTGCGTACCGGTGAATGCGGTGTCCTCATAGTCCATGATGGCTTCGAGGCGGGTGAGCACCGGCTTGATCCCCTGTACCTTGGGCGTACCGTCCATCACCAGCATGAGCGGGTTGACAAACGAGCTGCTGAGCTGTATGAGTGCGAGCAGTATGCCGGCGGATATGCTACCCTGCAGTATGAGGTAAGCGCCGATGAAAAAGCCTGAGAATATGGTGAGATACGCGAGCACCTCAGAAACGCTCTCGTTAGCGGCGGTGAGCCTGTCGACGCGAAACTTGGCCGCCGCGGCCTCACCGTTGTGCGCTTCGTAATCCGAGCGAACGTAATCGTCCATGCCGTAGGCTTTTATCACCTCATAGCCCGCGAGGATGTCCTTCACCTTAGACGTGAACGAGGATAGCTTCTTAGACACCATGTCCTGCCTACTCTGAAGCGCCTTACCAAATAGCGCTGGAACGGTAAACATGAGCGCGAGGCAGCCGGTCAGGCAAAGGCCGATGACAGCGTTGATGGTGAAGAGTACCGCAACGGCGGCGACAAACATGACCGCGTTCTGTACAATGGTGAGCAGAGGGAGTATTCCGTTATCCTCGATCAGCTTGATGTCATTAGTCACTGCGGACAGATAGTCGGCAGTGTTGACGCTACTAAAGTCCTGTGTGTTGCGACGCAGCATTCCTTCAAATACATGCTGCCGCAGCTGCCGCACTACCCGGCAGACAAGCAGTTTGCTCATGAGCGAGCCTGCAAAACCGATCACGCCCATGCCAATAAGATATGCGACAGCCGTGATCACGACGCGGCGAAAAGCGTCTACATCGCCGCTCACGGCGACGTCCGTCACCCGCTGCAGGATGAGGGCGATAAATACATACGCCACCGAGATGGCCGCGCTCAATATTACGGTCAGCGCGAACAGCAGCTTATTTTCCTTTAACAGTCTTCTCACGATGTGCTCCTTATTAATTAGATGGTTATCTAATCTATGACAGGATAATATCATTATGTTTGATTGCTGTCAATTGTTTTAGATGGAAATAAAACATCCTCCCGTTAGGGAGGACGGATAAACCGGATTCAGACCAGCAGCTGTTCCAATGAGCCGATAAACTGGCGCACGGCGTCTTCTTCCAGATGGTAATATACGCGCGAATCCTGCTTGTTCACGCCCACAAAGCCGCAGGTGAGTAACACGCTCATATGGTGAGACATGGTGGCTGCCGTTAGCCCTAGCTGTTCCGCGATCTCCAGGTTATACTTGGGCTTTTGGCGGATGGAACGCAGTATTTCGAGGCGGCTGCCATCGCTTAATGCCTTCAGACGTCGCAGCAGCAGTTCCTGATCCGGGCCTTCCTGTCTGACCAGCGCCGTGCTCATCAGGCCATAATAGCAGCTATTTGAAAACATGAGCTGCGATACTGGGAAAGCCAGCGACGGAAAGACATCCGCTGTTTCCGACAGGGACTTCCTGAATTTGCCGAACATCCCCGCGCCGCCGTCATCCACCGCTTGGGCATACTGCGATATCAGCTTTTCAAGCGACACGCGGACCTTGCTCTTTGCCTTTTCAAACGCGGACATGTTGGCGTTGATGGTGGATACCAGCTGCTTTATGTGCGCCTTAGGGCTTTTCATGATGCGAAGCAGTTTCCATTTCTCGCTCTGCGTCAGCGCGCAGGCGTCTACAAAAGTCATGAGTCCATCAAGCCCTTCTGTGTTGGCGAGCTTTACGTCATACAAGCCACGGCACAGCTCCATGATCTCGGTGTTGATCTCGCTGTCGTCAAAGTCATCAACGGATGCGATAAGTTCCCTGTTCTCAAACAGCAGGCACATGAGCAGCAGTAGCAGACCGGTGCCACTGTCATCGAAAAACAGCGCATCGTTTGCGCCCGGCCTGTAATGTTTGCAGAATTCCTGAACGTAGCCGTCGAACACCGCCATATGGGTGGCATAGAACTTTTCACCGTCGAAGCCCAGCTCGTCCAACGCTTTGACCGTTTCGCGTCGGGTCTGGTCAACATTGCGGCTCACTGATATCAAGCCGATGGTTTCGAAAAGCGGATCCAGCGTATTATATGTCATATTGGGCATCATATCACCTCTCGTGATTAACTTAATTAGATGGTTATCTAATACAGCGAGTATAATGCATGGCGCAAACGCTGGCAAGCTGTTTTCTGGAAATATTCCTGGAATGTAGTTATTTTATATCGGCTTGCTCGGTGGTTCCTAAATGTTTGTTAATGTTCATTTTGAAAGTAAGCTTTAAACGCCTTCATGAAGTTGAGTGGAGGCGTTTGACGCTTACCTCGCTACTACAAGCAGAAGTCCCGTCAGCGGAAGTCCACTTCGTAGCCGTTAAATGTGAAGCTTAGATAACTATACTATTTAAATTTCGCCCATATAGTAGGGAATTATCGATAATTCTTCGGCTAAAAATGCGAAGTTTAGATAATACCAGCCTGTACTCAGAAGGCGTGGCAGTTGGGGGATAAACTGCGAAGAACTTGAAAAATGGTGTGTCTTGACTATACTGTAGAGGTTAATCTGATTCTTCAGAATGCACTTTTTTGTGGATTATACGGGTATAAAGCTTACCGCCAAAGTTGAAGATCAGCATTCCGAATAAGATTACCACACCACCAACAAGGGTTGGTACATTCAACTTCTCCTTTGCTAAAATAAACCCGAGCAAACTTGTCAAAAAAGGAGTGATAAACATATAATTGCTTACAGACGATGCCTTTTTCGCTTTTTTGAAAGCTTGTGCCCAAGAGGCATAGGCTATGGCACTTGAGAAAACTCCCAGAATTGCAAGATATACTAGTTGGATGGATGGAGCGCTCTGCAATTCATTTATCGAATCCGGCAGAAAAACGGAAAGCATAACTGTTCCCGCAAAAATACTATATGCGGAGGCTTGCAATCCCGAATAAGTTTTGGTCAATTTGCGTTGCAATAAATTATAAATACTTAAAGCAATTGCAGCAAGGAATAGCCAAATCAGGCCATGATTTAACGTAAAAGCATGGTCCATAAGCGCTAATATGATGACACCTGAAAATTCAATTAGAATTGCTACCCATTGAAAAACAGTCAACTTTTCATGATTAATAAATCTTGCTAACAATGCTGTAATGATCGGAACCGTTGCAATGATAATGCTGCTGGTTGCAGCTGTTACCGTTTCACATCCCATATTAAATAAAATCATGTAAAGAAAGAACCCGAAAGCACCCGCTGCAAAAAAGTACAGTATATCACTTTTTTGCGGCAATTTCATTTTAGTAATAAGCGCCATAATGAGCAAGGTACAAGTAGCAACAAAGTACCGTAGGAATCCAAGTGAAAATGAAGAGAAATAATGGAGGGACAGACGCGTAAGAACATAGGCTAACGACCAAAAAACAATCGTTACGATTGCATATGGATGAAAACTATCTCTGAACTTCAACAATACCACCACGCAATTCGGATTTTTGGGTTTTGCAATATTATTAAACCACAAAAAATCCACCTATAAAAGGACTTAAGGGATATTTACCTACATGAGAAATATGCCGTTCTTTATTGCAAAAGCAAAGCAGGAAAGTAAATAGCTTTTTATAAGGAGAAACTTAGTGCAAGCTTTCGGACAATCATCTGAGCAATATAGACCTGAAAGGTCAACAAAACTTAGAAAGAAAAGACTGTTGCACTAAATATAATGGGAAGTTCGGATAGCCACTGGTTATGGATAATGTCAACAGCACTTAAGTCGCAATAGACGGTTTAGTATAAAAAAGGGACAAGCCGTTTAGCAGAGGCGGCTTGTATTGGAAACTGTGTAATCGCTTAGGTTGCATCAACAACTGTAACACTAGAGTCTGTTTTAAAACCATCAAAGTAACCAAACGAGGATACAGGCAAGAAACGTAACGGCACTGAAGAAGATCGCCTTTTTCTCATATCTGGTAGCAAAGCGGCGGTTGTTTTTGAGTTTG